>DASXBA010000046.1:0-39290 GCA_036406475.1 Thermoleophilaceae bacterium
GTCGCGGACCAGGTAGACGCGGTCAGCCTGGTCCGCGACGACGAGGTCGTGGCTGATCATCAGCACGGCCGGGGCGCCCTCGAGATCGCGAAGGTTGGCGACCAGCATCTCCGTGCCGCGCTGGTCGAGGTGGCTCGTGGGCTCGTCGAGGATCAGCAGCGCCGGCTTCGAGAGCAGCGAGCGCGCGATCGCGATTCGCTGCCGCTGTCCGGCCGAGAGGAGGACGCCCTCGTCGCCGACGTCGGTGTCGTACCCGTCGGCCAGCCGTTCCACGAATCCGGCGGCTCCGGCCAGCTCCGCGGCGGCCCTGAGGTCGGCGTCGCTTACGTCAGGCCGTCCGTAGGCGATGTTCTCCCTCACTGTGCCGCGGAAGATGATCGGGTCCTGGAGGATCACGCCTATCCGCCGTCGCAACTCGACCACGTCGAGCTCGTCGAGCGGAACGCCGTCCATTAGGAGCCGCCCGCTGTCCGGGCGGTAAAGCGCGAGTACCAGCGACACGATGGTGCTCTTGCCGGCGCCGTTCGGCCCAATGAGCGCCACCTGCTCCCCGGGGGAGATCCGAAGGCTTACCCCGTTGAGCACGGGGACGTCCTCGTATCCGAACTCGACGTCCTCGAGCGTCACGCCACCGTGGAAGTCGATGCGTCGCGTGCCTTCGTACGGCTGCGGCTCGGTCAGGTCGAGGATCTCCTGAAGCCGCTCCATGGACTCCCTGCCGGAGATGACGACGGGCATCGCGACGAGGACACTGGTCGCCTGCCCCCGCAGAAGCGCTATCCCGGCGTAGAAGGACAGCAGCGTTCCGAGGGAAATGCTGTGGTCAGCGACGGCGGCGCCGCCGGCCACGAGCACGATTACACCGGCTATCGCGGCCACCGAGCCCTGGACCAGCGTGTAAACGTTCTGCTGCCATTGCATCGCACCAGACGTCCGGGCCACCTCCTCGATCTCCGCCCGACGTCGTGAGAGCTCGAGTTCCTCCGCTCCATGCGCCTTGGTCATCGTCATCGCGCGCAGGGTGAACTGCACCCGTTTGCTGAAGACGTCGAAGGCGAGCTGAAAGTCGCGCGTGTGCCTTCGGGCGGCGTGCGCCAGGACGCGGCCGAGGATCATGAGGATCGGCATGACCGCCAGGAGCAGCGCGAGAAGGGCGATGTTGAGCGCCGCGAGGACGGCCACCAGGCCGATGCAGGTGATGGCCGCGGGCAGAAGCGAGCCGACGAGGGCGTAGGTCATGAGGTCGAGCCGCTCGGAGTCCTGCACGATCGTCGAATGGAGCGTGCCGAGGTCGCTCCGGTCGAAGTGTGCACGGGGCAGCGTGTAGATGCGCTCGAGCAGGGAGATGCGCAGGCGAGCGATGGCCTCCTTGTTGGCTCGTACGACCGTGTAACGGCCGAGGAGGGCCAGCCCGGCGCTGGCGAGGTAGAGCCCCAGGATCGCGGCGCCGCTCCAGAGGAGCGCCCCCTTGTCGCCGTCTGGGATCAGGTGGTCGAAGGCGTGCCGAATGATGAGGGCGATCGGGACGAGGAGTACCGACTGCGCGATCGAGACGGCGAGGCTGATGGCGAGCAGGCGCCTCGAGCCCGTGAAGAGCCGCGCGAACGTGCGCCAGGGCCGAGCGATCACGGCGCTCAAACTACAGGCCGCCGCTCGGAATCAGCAGGAGATTGTGGTGGTCGGGAGCCGCCGACGGGGTGGGCGCGAACGAGGCGGTCTTGTAGCCCAGCCCGTCGAGGAACTCCAGACAACCGTCCCGGACCTCGTGGCCGTGGGTCGCCAGTAGCAGCGTCGGCTGGGCGTCGTCGATGATCCGAGCGGCCCCCTTCAGCGCGCGCAGCTCGGCGCCCTCGATGTTGAGCTTGACGCAGTCCGGGGGTGGAAGCTCGAGGTCGTCGAGGGCGACAGTCTCGACGTCTATCCGGCCGGACTTATTCAGCCTGCCGCCGAGGTGGCCACGACGGTCATCGAGCTTCGCCGTTCCTTGCTGGTCGGAAACCGCTGAAGCCCGGATATGCACGTTCTCGATCCGATTCAGCTCGAGGTGACGCCGCAGATAGGACAAGTTCCGCGGGTTTGGCTCGAAGGCGAACACTCGGCCCGCGGGGCCGACCAGTCGTGAGGCGAGCAGGGTCAGGAAGCCAACGTGAGCACCAAGGTCGTAGACCACCGAACCCGGCCGCGCCTCGGCTTGGAGCCAACGTTGAAATGTCTTGTTGTAGGTGCCCAGCCAAGCGCCATGATTGGAGGAGCCGGCCACCCAGCGTGCGCGCCGAAGGGGTCCCTGAAGTACGGGGACGACCGCTTCCGGCGGAACGAGTCGCAATGGAAGCCGGAGGGCTTTGCCTAGCGGCCGCTGGTAGGAGACGCGGGACAGGTCGAACATCGCGCCGGAAGTTAGGCGTGCCGGATCATGAGAGCGACCGGCACGAGCAGCAGCGACTGCGCGATCGAGACGGCGAGGCTGATTGCGAGAAGGCACCTGGAGCCCTCGAAGAGCCACGCGAACGTGCGCCAGGGCCGTGGATCACGGCGCGAGAGTACGTCATCCGGCCTGGACTCTGAACGACTGGCTGTACGCTCGCGCAGTGAGAGTTCTGCGAGTCGCGGCGTGCGGCGGTCGTCGTCGGAGCGTCGCTCCTCGCCCTCAACATGTGGGACCTCGCGGCCGGAATCCACCAGAGCGTCCGGAGCACCGCTTCAAGCCGCCCGCCGCCCCGCATCGTGCACAGGCCGAGCGGATCTCCTGCGAGTTGAAGTGGCCTGTGCCGGTGGCCCTGCTTTTGGGCGGAGTTCTGGTGCTCCGCCTGGCCTCCCGCCGTCGCACCGCGTGAGCGCGGCGTAATGGTCTCCAGCCACAGCACTCTCTACGACGGCATCGTCGCGGCTGTCGACCTGCTCCTGGTCGCCGGCGTCCTGTACGCAATGGTCAGACTGCTCCAGCGACGGCGGCCGGACCTTCGGCTCTCGGCTTCGCTGGCGGTAGCGGTCGTGGTGCGGCTCGTCGCGGTCGCTGCCTTCGCGGGAATCGGGTCGCTGGGAGGGGCCCGCGGTCCCGACGAGCAGGGATTTCTTCAGAACGGGCACCGTTTGGCCGCTGATTTCGGCGCCCTGGGGACCTTCCCACATAGCCTCGTGAACCAGATCCAGACCTGGGTCGTCGCGGTCCAGGTCTGGATATTCGGACAGGGCTTGGGCGACATCCCGGTGCGGGTGGTGGGGGTCGGCATTGCGGTCGCCGCAATTCCGCTCGTCGCCGCCGCGGTCTATGACCTGGCGGGCGCGCGAGCGGCAGGGCTCGCGGCCTGGCTGCTCGCCCTTGAGCCGAGCAACGTCTTCTTCTCGGGAATCGTTCACAAGGAGTCCCTCGCGCTGCTCGGCGAGGGCCTGGTTTTGCTGGGTGCTGTGCGCATGTACCAGGCTCGTGATTTGCGTGCGGGGGCGCTGCTCGTCGGCGGGGTCGGGCTGACCGCCTTGGTGCGTCCGTATGTGGGGGCCGCGCTCGCAGCTGCTGCCGTGCTGGTCACCTGCCACGCCGCTCTCAGGAGGGTTGGGCCTTCCCGGCGCCGGGCCCCGGCGCTTGTGGCGGCCGCCGCCGTCGGGGCCGGCGTGGCGCTCGCTCTTTATCCGTCACCGAGCAACGCTCTGGATCGTCTCCAGTACTCCCAGGACGCGAACGCCAGCGATGCCTCGAACCTGCGACTCGCGCGGGTCGACGTCTCCACGCCCCAAGCGGTCGCGGTGGCCTTGCCGCGGCGCAGCTTCGACCTGCTCGCGCGGCCTTACCCGTGGCAGGTGGAGAGCTTGAGCCAGCGGCTGGGCGTGCTTGGCTCGCTCGCGGCGTGGCTGCTGATCGCCCTCGTGCTATTCCTGATCGTGAGACGTCCGCGCGACGCGCTCGAGGTCTTTCCGCTCTTCTACGTCCTGCTCGGCCTGGTCGCCGCCTACGCCCTCAGCACCGGCAACGCGGGGACCGGCTTCCGGTACCGAACGCACATCCTCGTGGTGTTGATCGCCGTGTTGTGCTCGCTGCTCCCAAAGGAGGTACTCGAGCGTGCGAGCGCCTATGTCCGTTCGGTCAGTCGCCGATAAGTGTCCGCGTACCGCCTCGCTCCGTCGGCCACGTCGAACAGACGCCGGGCGACCTCTCGGCAGCGCGCGCGAGCATCGCCCTCCGAGCCCAATGCCTTAAGCGACTCTCCCGCCGTGACGAGCGCGTCGTCATCCTCGTCCTCGATGACGACACCGACGCCCTCTTCCCGAACGATGTCTGCCATGTCGCCGACGCCGGCGCTTACGGCAACAGGCATGCCGGCAGCCAGGTATTCGGCCAGCCGCGCGGGTGCGCAGGCAAGGCGCGAGAAGCCGGGGGTGTACAAGCAGAGCCCGACGTCGCCTGCGTGCAGCGCTCCCGCGACCTCCCGTGGGTGGAGCGAGCGGATATCCGCGGCTTCCGGCGCGATCGCGCGTGCCGTTTCCGTCTCTCGCGTGAAGACGTTGAGCGGAAGGCCGGCCAGGCGCGCGAGACGGGCGGCGAGATCGAATCGATACCAGGTCGACAGCGAACCCATCCACACGGAGTGGGCGCCACCCGAGCGCGGCTGCGTTCCGGCGAAGCGTTCGACGTCCGTGCACGTGGGAATTACGTCGACGGGGATCTGTCGGTCGGCGAGCCAGCCCTCTATCACCGGCACTGAGGCGCGTGTGAGCGTGACCACCGCGTCGGCCCGTTTGAAGAACGACCGCTCGCGGCGCTTGCCGTAGCGATAGAGGAGTCCCCGCCGCCAGATTCCACCCTCCACACGCTCGTCCACCCAGAAGCCCCGGATGTCGAACAGCAGGCGGCTGTGATTCGTGCTCGCTGTACGGAGGACAAGCTCGGTGGGCACGTAGCTCCGGGTGTGAATGATGTCCGCCGGCCGGGTGCGGAGGGCCCTATTGAGCGCTCGGACTCCCCGGACCAGGTCGTAAGCGGTACTCGCCAGCGGCACGCGGCCGTGGTACCGAAGCGGAATCCACTCGATGCCCGCGGATTCAAGGCGCTCCGCTATGTCGCGCGCCGGGCGCGGCTCTTTCTCGAAGCTGACAAGGCGGATATCGAATTCGGCGGCGAGGCGCTCGAGATAGGCCACGACCTGCGAGCGCCCGAGGGGCTCCGTCGCACCGTCGTAGGAGATGTAGACGACCGACGGGCGACCGTCGGCGCTTGCCATCATGGCCGCTTTGTGTGCGGGATTTCGGGTGTCATCGGAGTCAGGAGCTCTACGCGGGAGCGCATCGTCGCACGACAGGTAGAGCTTCTACGGCACCGTGGCCCGGACTCGGAGGGAGCCTTCGCGAAACAGGGAGCCGCTCTTGCGCAAAACCGGCTGGCGATCATCGACCTCGTCACCGGAGACCCACCGATCACCAGCGAGGACGGAGCCGTGGGGGCCGTCCTCAACGGGGAGATCTACAACTTTCGCGCCCTTCGCGGCCAGCTCGAGGGGCGTGGGCACCGCTTCCGCTCTCAGGGTGACACGGAGGTGCTCGTCCATCTGGCCGAGGACGAGGGACCGGTGGAGCTGGCCCGGCGCCTCGATGGGATGTTTGCCTTTGCCGTCTGGAACGACCGCATGCAGCGGCTCGTTCTGGGCAGGGATCGTCTCGGGAAGAAGCCCCTCTATTACGTGCTGACGCAGCAGGGAGACCTCGTCTTCGCCAGCGAGGTCAAGGCGCTCTTTGTCCATCCTGAGGTCGAGCGCACCGTGGACGAGGATGTGCTTCCTGCCTATTTGACGTTCGGGTACGTGCCCTGCCCGCGCACGTTCTTCCGGGGCATACGAAGCGTCCCGCCGGGTCATGTACTCAGCTTCAGCCCCGGTGGCGAGCCGCACCTCGAGCGCTACTGGGAGCCGCCGCTGCCCGCACGCAACGGTGGGCGTCGGTCGGCGCTGTCGCTCGAGGCCGCCGCCGCCCAGGTCAGGGCTCGGCTCGAGAAGGCTGTCGAACGGCGGCTGTTGTCGGACGTGCCGCTCGGCACGTTTCTGAGCGGCGGCATCGACTCGAGCGCCGTGACCGCCATCGCGGCGACCCGGGTGGATCACAGGCTCGCCACCTTCACCATGGGCTTCGAGGACGACGAGGGGTTCGACGAGCGTCCCTACGCGCGCTTGGTGGCCCGCCATTGCGGCACCGATCATCACGAGTTTCTCGTCAAGCCGGACGCCGCCGAGCTGGTCGGGCAGCTGGTCTGGCATTACGACCAGCCGTTCGGGGACTCCAGCGCGGTACCCACGTACCTGCTCGCACGGGAGACTCGCGGAGAGGTGACGGTTGCGCTGTCCGGAGACGGCGGCGACGAGCTGTTCGCCGGCTACGAGCGGTTTGCGGGAGGTCTGCTCGTGGATCGGTACGCCCGAGTACCGGCTCCGATACAGCGCCTGGTGGAGGCGGGACTCGGTGCCGCCCCCGCAGGTGGGCCCAAGAGCCGTGTGCAGACCGCTCGCCGCTTCGCCGACGCGGCTAGCCACGGGCTCCCGCAGGCGTATCTGTCCTGGGTCAGCTTCGTCAGCCGTGGCGACCGCACGCGCCTCCTCGGCTCCGGAGGGGACGTCTCCCTCGCCGAGTACGACGACATCTGGGCGGAGAGCATGGGCGCTCCGGTGCTCGATCGACTGCTCGACCTCAACCTCCGAACGTATCTGCTCGACGACCTCCTGCCAAAGGCGGACCGAATGAGCATGGCCCACGGGCTGGAGGTGCGGTCTCCGTTCCTCGACCGTGAGCTGCTCGAGTACGCGGCGGCGTTGTCGCCGCGACTCAAGGTACGTGGCCTTGCTCTGAAGCGGGTGCTCAAGGAGGCGGTCCGCGACCTGCTGCCCCCCGAGATTCTCCGCAGAGGCAAGCGCGGTTTCGGTGTGCCACTCGATCGCTGGTTCCGGGAGGACCTCCGCGGTTATGTCTCGGACACCCTGGCGGCTCGGGATGCGCATGTCGGCGGCTATCTGCAGACCGCTGTGGTGCGGGAGCTGCTCGAAGAGCACTGGTCGGGGCGCCGCAACCTCGGGCACACGCTCTGGACGCTGCTCACCCTCGAGATCTTCCTCCGCCAGCGGCTCGACCGTTGACCCGGCGGGCATCGACAGCACCCGCTCCGCCGACATCCCGGCCAGTGCGAGTCCTGGCCGAGACCGCCTACCCGATCTCCACGCCTGGTCCGCGAGTGCGGGTGGCTGGATTCGCGCCCTTTCTCGCCGATGCCGGCGTGGCCCTCGACTACAGACCTGGGCTGACCGAGGGCGAATACGCCTTCGTCGCCTCGGATGCGTCTGCGCCGCGCAAGGCAGTCACCCTGATCCGATCGGCTTGGCGTTCGGTGAGACAGTCGCCCGACGAATACGACGTCAGGCTGGTGTACCGCCTTCGCAGCCTAGTTCCGCTCCCCGGCGTCGAAAGCTGGCGTGCAGCCGAGGTCTACGACTTCGATGACGCGCTCTTCCTGGGATCGATCTCGACCGCCAACACCGGGTTCGGCTGGATCAAGCGCGAGGCCAAGCGTTCGGTCGCGTATATGAGGGCCGCCCGCCTGGTCATCGCAGGCAACTCCTATCTCGCCGACCGAGCGGCCGAGTACGCGAAACGAGTCGAGGTCATACCGTCGTGCGTCGACACAGAACGGCAGCCCCTCCGCGAACACGAGAGGCGGGACCCCATAACGGTGGGCTGGATTGGCTCGCCTTCTACGTCCGGCTATCTACAGGCGGTGCTTCCCGTCTTTGAGCGCATCAACCGAGACCGACTGCGGGCCCGGCTCCTCGTCATCGGAGCTGACCCGGGCCATCGCGCGCCATGGCTCGAGTGGCGCGCCTGGTCTCTCTCCGCGGAGAGGGCGGACCTGGCGAGCTTCGACGTCGGCATCATGCCTCTTCGCGACAGCGAGTGGGAACGGGGCAAGTGCGGCTACAAGCTGCTGCAGTACTTCTCTGCCGGCGTCCCCGCGGTCGCGAGCCCGGTAGGCGTCAACCGGACACTGGTCGCCGAGGATCGCGGCATCCTGGCGAGTTCGCCCGGGGAATGGGAGCGCGCCCTGGAGCTCCTCATCGAGGACGTCGGGCTCAGGCGGTCGTGCGGGGCCGCGGCTCGAGCTTATGTCGAGCGCGAGTTCTCCTATCCGCGCTGGGCCCCTGCGCTCGCCGAGTTGCTCCGCTCGGTGTAGGGTCGCCGGCCCGCTCCGATCCAGCCGTTGTGGGGGAGGACCGCAGTGTCTTCGAGCCCCGCTCGCTCTAGCCAGCCTTCCACCTCGGGGGCGGTGTAGCGATGCTCGAGCGGCGCGGCAAAGCGGTCGAATTGGTCGTTGACCAGCACTTTGAAGGGGTAGTCCCCGTAGGTCTTGAGAGGGAAGACATCGGCGATGCGAGCAAGGTGCCGCCAGCGTCTCATCAGGCGGTACGGAACCACGCAGGTGACGTAGAGCAGGGCAGCGAGTGGGTACGCCAGGGCCCGCATCAGCGGATGGGGGAGTCGCGTGGTAAGACGGCGCACCGCGGACACCCAGCGGAGCACGAAGCGATGGCTCCGCCGGAAGGGCACCCAATACAGGTAGATCTGCACGCGCCCGCCAGGACGGGCGAAGCGGACGATCGACTGGAACGCAGGCTCGGGACGCGGTAGGTGGTGAAGGACTCCGACCGACATGACGATGTCGAAGGACTCCCGGGCGAAGGGCAGGGCCTCCGCATCCGCCTGGACCGTGAGCACCTCGTTCGGGAGGTGGCGTCGGGCGACGTCGATGGAGCGTCCGAGATCGACCGCCACGACGCGTGCGCCGAGCGCAGCGGCATGGAACGCGTGACGCCCGGACCCTGCACCAACGTCCAGGACCAGACGGCCGGCGAACCAGCTCTCGGGGAGCGGTTGCATGTAGTCCAGGAAGTTCTTCCTCCACTCATCACGCAGGGCGCCAAAGTGCTCCCACTCGTACGCGAAGCTCTCGGCCGTACGCGCCTTGACCTCATTGCCCTGGAGCTCAGCAAGAGCCTCGGGGCGAAGCATCCGAGCGGTTCCCCCGGTCAGGGGATAAACAGCGGGGCAGCCCGTACAGGCGAGCTTCCCGTCCGGTCCGAGGTCGGGATGACTGCCCTGAGCTTGGAGGTCGACCAACTCCACCGCGCTTCCACACTCCAAGCACGTCAGCAGCGAAACAAGCTGGCTGACGGGGGTCCCGACCGCGGTTGTCGACAACTTCCTAGCCCCGAAGCCCGCGGCGGAACAGGAGGCCGAGGCCCCCTCCGGCGAGCAGCACGGCGAGGGCGATGGCTCCGGTCTTCGCCGCGGCTGAGTCGCCTGAGCCGCTTGACGCAGAGGCGAGGGTGGAGCGAGCCGGCTGCTTCGCCGGCGAACCGGTCTTCTTCCCGGAGCTGTCCCCGTTGCTAGCGCCGTCACCGCTCGACTGGCTTCCGTGCGAGGTGATCCCCTCGCCGAAGAGCGGCGCGGCGGAGCTGCTGCTGCTGACGCCGCCTCCGCCGCCTTCGCCGCCTGATGAGTCGCCCGCGGTCCCGCCACCCGAGGCGTCGCGACGGGCTCCCTCGAGCGGGATCGCGTACTCCTTGCCGGACGGGCTGTCGGGATCGACGTGCACGCCGGGCTCGTCCTGCGCGGCCGCCGCGGCCGGCAGCGCGAGCACGACGGCCGCCGGTACGACGAGCTTACGGACGAGGGCACGCACGCTGGTCTCTTTCTATCGCATGAGGCCGCCGCTTTACACGTTCGGAGCCACCCGTGTAGCTTCCGGCGCCGGATGCTGATTCTGGTCACGGGAGGCGGCGGCTTCATCGGGTCTCACACGGTGGAACGGCTGCTCCGGGACGGGCACGAGGTGCGCGTCCTCGAACTTCTCGACGGGTCGCCGCGAGAACGTCGTCTCGGCGGGCTCCGGCATCGAGATCGTCGAGGGCGACATCCAGAGCGAACTGCATCGGGGCCGCGCTGGCCGGTCGCCCGGCGACCGTCTATGGCGACGGCGAGCAGTCGCGTGACTTCACGTACGTCCAGGACGTTGTGGAGGCCTCGATGCTCGCCATGGACAGCGCCGGCGCCCAAGGCAGGGTCTTCAACGTGGCTTGCGGGCACCGGATCACGGTGGACCGGTTCCTCGACGAGCTCCGGGCGCTGACCGGAGGCGAGTTGGCGGTGGAGCACGTCGAGGCGCGACCGCGGGAGGTGCGCCACTCGGAGGCCGACATCTCCCTGGCCCGCGAGCTGCTGGGCTACGCCCCGCGGTTCGAGCTTCGCGACGGGCTCGAGAGGACACTCGAGCCCCTGCCGGTCGCCTGAGAATCCTACGGGTCATCGCTCGCCTGAACGTCGGCGGTCCGGCGATACAGGCGATCAACCTGACGAAGCGGCTCGAGCCGCTGGGCTACGAGACCACCCTCGTCCGGGGTGTCGAGGGCGAGCGCGAAGGCAGCATGGATCACCTCGCGGAGGACCTCGGCGTGAGGCCGCGGCTGCTTTCGACGCTGCGACGTGAGCTCGGGCCGCATGACATGAGGGCGCTGGCGGGCCTCGCGCGCATTATCCACGAGGTCAGGCCGGACATCCTCCACACCCACATGGCGAAGGCCGGCACGCTGGGCCGGCTCGCGGCGCAGCTCGCCGGACCACGCGGTCCCGCCATCCGCGTCCATACCTTCCACGGCCACGTGCTGACCGGTTACTTCTCACCGCGCAGGGAGGCGCTGTTCACCCGAATCGAGCGGTTCCTGGCTAGGACCACCACGCGCTTCGTCGCCGTGTCGCCCGAGGTTCGCGACGACCTCATGCGGCTCCGGATCGCTCCCCCGGGCAGGATCGATGTGATCCCGCTCGGCTTCGACCTCGAGCCGTTCCGCGCCGTCGCGGCGCCGCGTTCCGAGACACGTGCCCGGCTCGGTCTGCCGGAGGAGGCTCAGGTCGTCACGCTGGTCGCGCGGCTCGTGCCGATCAAGCGGGTCGACCGCTTCCTGCGCGTCGCGGAGCGCCTACCGGGCGCTCACCTGCTCGTGGTCGGCGACGGTGAACTCCACGACGAGCTCTGTGCCTCGCCCGCCGCGAAGCAGCTCCGTGACCGCCTGACCTGGGCGGGAATCGAGCGCGACATGCCCGCGGTCATGTCCGCGAGCGACGTGGTGGTCCTCACGTCCGACAACGAGGGAACTCCCGTGAGCCTCATCGAGGCGCAGGCAGCGGGACTGCCGGTGGTGAGCACGGACGTCGGCGGCGTGTCAAGCGCTGTGGTCGACGGTCGGACCGGACGCCTGGTCGAGCCCGACGACGAACGTGGCTTCGCCGTGGCGGTGGAGGGCTTCCTCGCGGACCCAGGCTCGGCGCGGGAGTTCGGGGCTCGCGGTCGTGAGCACGTCGTCGAACGGTTCTCGATCGAGAGGCTGATTGCTGACGTCGATGAGCTCTACAGGGGACTGGGGGAGGCGCAGCTTGGATAGGCAAGCTGGTTCAACAGGTCAAGGAAGGCGGTTTTCCGCTCGTGGATGTCGAAGTGTTGTCTCGCAAACAGCTCTGCGCTTCGTCCAAGCTGTTGCCTCCGTTCAGACGAACGCAAGAGCGAATCCAGGGCTGACGCCAATGCAGCGATATCACCGGGTGCGATCAGCAGTCCGTTTTCGCCGTCCACGATCATCTCCACCATTCCTCCCATCGCGGACGCGATCACTGGCTTTCCCAGCGTCATTGCTTCGCGGACCGCATTCGGGAAGGCGTCGTGGAACGTCGACGGCTGGAGCACGATGTCGGCGGCAGCGAGGGCTGACAGGTCCCCCTCTCGAAAGACGTCGAACCGGACGACAGCACGCCATTCCCGGGGGGCGTGAGAGAGGACACGAACGACCCGTTCTCTCTCCTCCGCGCGACCCGGCCCGAGGAAGACGAGAGAACAGGTCGGCGGACCGCCGCGGCTCGCCAACCTCACGAATGCCTCCGCGCTCAGGTGCTGCCCTTTCCTCCGGGAGATTGCTCCAACCTGCGCCACCAACGGCAGGTGCGATGGCAGCGACAATGCCCGCAACACGTCTGAGCGACTCGACGTCACTCTCGACCTCATGTCCTCGATGTCTCCCCCGTCAGGCAGTACGTGGAGACGCGAAGCAAACGCCTCGCCAATGACGCGGGAAGGTACGACCACGGCCGAGCTGCATCGGGTGATCATCGCGGCGTACCTTCGGCGTGTTTCCACTCGTGGATCCAGGTACTCCTTGATGTTCCAGACATGTGGGCGGCGAGTAACACGCGCGAAGAACGCGCCGAGCACGGGGACAACCGTGTTGGTGACCACGATATCGACGGGGTCGCGACGCAGTGAGCGGCGCAGATGAACCGAAGTACGTCCAACGGCGAGTGCCGTCGCGATGACGATCTTCGTCCACAGCCATTTCGACCTGGTGGTGTCACCGTCGTCGGTGAGCAGGTCGTAGAAGCACGGATGTGGAAGATCGATCGTACGAGTCAGCACACGACCGTCGACGTAGTTGCGCAGCTCTTCGGATCCGGTCCTTCCCACCCACGTCACGCGCACGCTGTCGGCGCCCAGAGCGTTGAGGAGGCTGATCCAATCGCGATCGGCCCCACCAACAGAGGGACCGCCCTCGGTGTTGCTGACTAGCAAGAGGTGGATGGGTCTGCGCGGCCACGCGGTCGCCCCCGGCTTCAGGTTGATCGACGTCGCTTGACCGACGTGTCGATCGTCATCCCGACTCATGAAAGGCTCGTCTTCTTGCGGCAGGCTGTCAGATCACGCACTCGTGCTGGGTGGCGACCTACGGCGCGCAACCTACCAACAGAGGGTCGCCGCCGGCGCGAGCCCCAAGCGATGCTGTAGCCGCTATTACTCCTCGTCATGGGCGCCTCGGTGGCCGTTGCGGTCGTGTCCTGGAACACCCGCGAGCTACTCGGTGAGTGCTTGCGCTCGCTTGAGGCGGACGTGCGGGGCGAGCGTGCGGCCGTCTGGGTGGTGGATAACGCTTCGAGAGACGGGTCCGCCGAGCTCGTGCGCGACGAGATGCCGTGGGCAACGTTGATCGCCTCGAATGAGAACCTCGGCTTCGGCCGCGCGGTCAATCTTGTGGCTAGGAGGACGACGACGCCGTGGCTGGCGGTCGCAAATGCGGATGTCGCCGTCGCACCCGGCGCGCTCCAAACGCTTCTGGCGGCCGCAGACCGTGACGGGCCTGTAGGGGCGATCGCGCCGCGGCTCGTGCTCGCTAACGGGAGCACGCAACACTCGGTCTACTCTTTTCCGACGGTTTCGTACGCGTTGGCCCTGAACCTGGGGCTCCCGCATGTCGTGCCTGGGCTCGGGGATCGGCTGGCGATGATTGGACACTGGAACGCGGATCGCCCACGCCGCGTCCCGTGGGCAATCGCCGCATTCCTGCTCGTGCGCCGGGAGGCGTGGGACGCTGCCGGCGGTTTCGACGAGCGCCAGTGGATGTACTCCGAAGACCTCGATCTGGGCTGGCGGCTGCGCCGTGCCGGCTGGTACACGCGCTACGAGCCCCGCGCCATCGTCCGCCATCACGGGGCCGCATCGACCGCGCAGGCCTGGGGAGATGACCGCCTGGCCCGAACCCAGAGGAGTGCCTACGCCTGGATGCTCAGGCGTCGCGGGCGCATGCGGACGTGGCTCATCGGGGCGATCAACATCAGCGGCCTGGTGGCGCGCTCGGTGGTGTGGACGCGCGCCGCACGGCGGGACCCGGCGCGCTTTGCCCACCGTCGCGCTATGGCAGGATGGTGGATGCGAGCGCACGTCAAGGGTCTGGCCGGGGCGTCGGCGGCCTGCGCGACGCAGGACGGGCGAGCGGCAGCGAGGGCTGAACGGTCCCCCTCCCTGAAGACGTCGAACCGGACGACGTCACGCCATTCCCGGCGAGCGTGAGAGAGGGCCCGAACGACCCGTTCTCTTTCCTGCGCCCTAGGAGCCGCGGCTGCTGTGCGGCACTGGCGACCTTAGCCTGACGGGATCGAGTCGACCGATGCCGTCTCATCCGAACCTGATGTCGATCTCCGTGGCCATGTGCACCTACAACGGGGAGCGCCATGTGCGGGAGCAGCTCGACAGCATCGCCGCCCAATCGAGGCCACCGGACGAGCTGGTGATCTGCGATGACGGCTCGACCGATGGCACGCGGGTGATCGTCTCGAACTTTGGCGCCGCCGCGACGTTTCCCGTTCGCGTCCACGTCAACGAGCAGAACCTGGGCTCGACGAAGAACTTCGAGCGCGCGATCGGTCTCTGCACGGGCGAGGTCATCGCGCTGAGCGACCAGGACGACCTATGGCTGCCGGAGAAGCTCGCGGTGCTCGAAGCCGCGTTCGATCGCAATCCCGACGTCGGTCTCGTCTTCACCGACGCTGAGGTGGTTGACGAGAACACGTGCCCCACCGGGCGCACGCTGTGGGAGACATTGCAGATTCCCCCCGCCGATCTGGAGAGCCTGCGGAGCCGACGCACGATCGACGTCCTCCTCCAGGGCTCGACGGTCACCGGCGCGACGACCGCTTTCCGCGGCCGCTTCAAGGAGCTGGTCGTGCCGATTCCAAACGACCTTCCGGTCACCCACGATGCGTGGATCGCCGTGCTCGTCGGCGCTGCATCGGAAGTGCTGCCGTTGGCCCAACCACTGATCAGGTATCGGCAGCACGTGGATCAGCAGATCGGCCCAAGGCCGAGAGTACGAATACGGAGCGGCCGGGTCCGGGACGCGTTGCGGCGCACAAGCACCGACCCCCACCTGCTCGACGTCAGCGTGCAGGTACAGCAGCGCCTATCGGAGCGCGGCGGGGCCTACAACAGCGATTACGCATCGTCGAGGCTGGCATCCAGACTCACCCACATGCAAACGCGCGTCGTGTTGCCAGAGCATGCGCTTCCACGCCTCACGCGCGTCGCCAGGGAACTGTTCAGCGGGCGCTATCACGCCTTCTCGCGCGGCTTTCTCAGTGCGGCGAAGGATCTGCTGCACCCGCCGCGCCCCCGCTGATACCGTCGTCAGCTGCGATGCGGCTTGAGCGCCTGCCCCTCGTCAGCACGGTGATTCCGGCGCACAACGCGGAGCGCTTCATCGACGAGGCGATCGGGAGCGTCCGGGCGCAGACCTACCCGCGAGTCGAGTGCATCGTCGTCGACGACGGCTCGACCGATCGCACCTTGGACATAGCTCGTTCACACGACGGACAGGTGCGGACCGTGTGTCAGGCCAACGCGGGGCCGTCGGCAGCACGAAACGCCGGCGCGTGCGCCGCGGATGGGACGGTTCTGGCCTTCCTCGACGCCGACGACCGCTGGCGACCGGACCTGTTGTCGCGCATGCTCGAGAAGCTCGCGACGACGGGCGCCGATGCCGTGGTCTGCGCGACCCGGCTGATCGACGCCGAGGGAAACCCCACTGGTCTCCTGCGGATGGCTCCGATGCCCACCCTCGAATCCATGGTGATGCTTCGAGCGAACCTCACGGGGGTGGGGTCGAGCTTGGTCGTCGACCGCGGCGCCTTCGACGCCGTCGGAGGTTTCGACGAACAGCTCAGTGCGGGTGAGGACTGGGAGCTCCTGTCCCGCATCCTGACCTCGCTACGGCTCGCGTACCTGGACGAGCCGCTGGCCGAATACCGCCGTCACGCGGAAGCGCGGAGCCGGAACATCGACGCGATGGCGCGCAACATGCTGCGGGCATACGAGATCGTTTTCGAGCGGGCCGGGGGCGAGCTTCGGCCACTGCGCCGGCGTGCGTACGCACGGCTTCATCGGATGCTGTCGGGTTCGTTCGCCGACGCCGGGCGCCCCGGACGGGCCGCGGTGCACGCGGCGCGAAGCGCGTCCTACAGCCCGCTGTCGGTTGCGGAGATCGTCCGGCCGGCGCTCCGACGGGTGGGCTCAGCGCCCACCGGCGAGCGATCGCCGCAGAAGCCATAGAAGACCTACGGGCGCAGCAGGCGGTGTAGCTCGGTCGAGTCGATCTCGTCTCCGAGCGCCCCGTTCCCTGCCGATATGCAGAACCCATCGAGGTCGTGGCGCCCCGACAAGCGCCGCGCGGTGGGCGTGGAGGTGATGGGCGTGCCCGCGATCCGCACGGGATCCGCGTAGGCCTCGGGCGTCCAGCGGGCGACGAGGTCCGGCAGATGGTGTGGCGGGCCGCCCGCTCGCTCGGCGAGACCGACCACCTCCGTGATCAGGGGGTTGCCCGCCTCGTCCTTCAGCGACCTGAGCATCTCCTCGGCCTCCCTGCAGGTCTCGTCGTAGGCGGCCGGAGGCACGATCCCCTCGCGTTCCCTGCCCTTTACGTTGAGGCGCACCCATGAGTGTTGATCGCTGTTGAGCGTGAATGCGCGCGTCCGCTGCCAGTCCCAGGCCGCGACCATCGTCGGCGCCGCGACCGCCAAGCTCACGCTCTGCGGCGCGAACTGCCGGTAGAGCCTCCGAACCCGCGTGGGCGCCCGCCGCTTGAGCGCGCCGAACGCGGAACGTGCCCGCGCACCCACAGGCCCGCTCCGCAAGTCCACACGCCTGCCGATGCCGTAGTGCTCGAAGGAGTCGGCGACGAAGTCGGGGATCCCGTATCCCGGCCGCATCCCGTGAAGGCTGAAGACGACGACGCGGGCGCCGTCCCCGGCCGCATCGGCCAGCGCCGCCACCTGGGCGTCCATCTCCTTGTACAGCTCCCTCATCCGAGGCTGCGCGTCCGCCAGCGGCTTGCCGGTGTAGACCGGGTTTTCGGGCTCCACGGTGTGCCAGAGCACGTGCCCCGAATGGTGGAGCTCACTGAAGACCAGCACCAGGAGGTCGGGCTCGTGCTCCCGGAGGAGCCGCCGGCCCAGCTCCCCGCGCATGCGGATGCCTCGCCGCGAGGCCTCGGCGACGCGGCTGAGCCGGCCAGCGCTCATTCCCTCGGGGTCCTGCGGGGGCTCGGACGTGTACGGATGCCCTCCAGGTTCACGGAGGACCTGCTCGGCAAGCTCGGGCGGCGAGGACGAGATCTGCCCGTAGGCGCGCTCGTGGCTTCCCCACTCGGACAGCTCGAATCCGTGGGAGAGAGGCGCGGGCTCGAGGAAGGGCACGTCGACGACCCCGACCGAGAGGCCCTCCTTGTCGAGCGAGCGCCAGAAGGGCTCGAACCTCCGCATGGTCCTGACGACGCGCATCTGGTCGGGATGCCACGACCACTCGGACTGGTAGCCGTGCTCCCAGGGGTGGCTGGCACTGGCAAACGTCGGCCATACGGTTCCGCTGCCGATGTAGGCCGGGCTGTTCACCTTGCTCCAGGAGCCGCGCTCGAGGAGCGCCGCCAGGGCCGGCAGCTCGCCGTCGTCGATCAGCTCGCGCACGTACGTGCCCTGAGCCGCGTCCATGCCGATGGCGAGCACCGGCGCCCGATCAGAGCGTGGCATGCATGACCTCCTCGGTGGCCACCCAGCGGCGCTCGTCCGCCGAGCGGACGCAGGCCTCCAGCGTGGCGATGGTGGGCAGGTTCGAACGGCCGCTCGACTCCGGCTGCTCGCCGTGCACGACTGCTCGCTCGAGCTGGCTGAGCAACACGGACTCCTCGCTCACCGGACGCGGGCCGCGGCGGATCGGGCGCGGCGGCTTGCGTCCCTCACAGAGGAACAGCCAGCGCTGGAAGACGTGAAGCGTGGCGCGCTCGCCGATGAGCCGCTTGTAGAACTCCTGCCCGCGCTCGAAGAACTCGTGGCCGCTCGATTCGTAGGTGGCCGAGTAGACGGCCCTCGTGCCGCCCTCCAGCTCGAGCAGCACCTGCACCGAGGCGCCGCGCTGCATGGCGACGGCGACGGGATCCTGCCGCAGCACCCAGCGCAGCGAGTCGATGTGGTGTACGCCGATCGCCCAGAGCACCGGGTCCTCCAGGTCGTCATGGAACGGCGCCATCGAGTGGGGCGGGCGGTAGTAGTGCGCGGTCACCGAGTGCACACGGCCGAGCGCGCCGCTTTCAACGACGCGGCGAGCCGTGCTCATGGAGCGGAGGAAACGGTGGTTCTGCCCCACCATGAGCGGCAGGCCGCGCTCATCGGCGAGCTCGACCAGCTCGACCGCGTCGCCCAGCCGGTCGGTGAACGGCTTCTCCACCAGGGCGGCCTTGCCGCGCTCGAGGGCCGTCCGGCACGAGTCGGCGTGGTCCGCCGGCGGCGTCGCCACGATCACCGCGTCGGAGGGGACGGCGTCGATCGCCTCGGCCAGCGACCCGAAGCCGGGAACGCCGAGGTTGCGCCTCGCCGGGTCGACGTCCACGCAGGCGACCAGCTCGCAGCCGGGATGACGCGCCAGCTCCGAGGTCCAGTCGCGCCCGCGCGCGCCCGCGCCCGTGAGGACTACCCGTATCGCCACTCGTGGACCCTACCGTCGCGGATGGCGAGCCCGGAGGCGCGGTCGCGGGCCGCCACCAGCAGGCGTAGCAGCGCACGGAGGCTGCTCGGATGGCGCCGCTGCCAGGCAGTCCGGATGCGATCGTCGAGCCGCCGGCTGGGTGGACCGTCGAGCGGCGCCTCACCCGACCACAGGCGGAGAGCGTTCGTATAGCGCTCGGCCCAAGCGGCAGGGTCTACCGGGGGCGGTGGCTCGCCCAGACCGCCCGTGCGCAGCACGTCCTCGTAGCTTCGCCCCTCGCGGCGCGCACGAAGGCAGCGCCACATCACGTCCGTCTCGGGGCCGAGCCGCTCACGGAAGCGGGTGTGCGTAACGGAGTCGGAGTGGTAGCGGTATCGGTAGAGGGGCTCCGGAAGGACGACGATCCGGCCGATCTCCGAAAGCCGGAGTGGCATGTCCACGTCGTGCCAGATCCGGCATTGCTCCCGGTAGCCGCCCACGGCGTCGAAGGCATCGCGGCGGATCATGATCGAGCCGTGCGGGAAGGGCGGGAACATGGAGCGCCGCAGGAGCCGCCAGCGATCGCGGCCGCGTACCCGCCGCCCGGCCGGGTCCATCCCGTCGGCGAGGGTCCCCACCAGGACGACGTCGGGATCCTCCGCGAACACCGTCAGCTGCCGCTCCAGGCGCTCGGGCGCGCACACGTCGTCGGCGTCCATCCGCGCGACCAGCGATCCCGACGAGAGCGCGACGGCGCGGTTGGCAGCGCCCACGGCGGTGAGCGACCGGTCCACCCTTGCGACCCGGATCCGCGTGTCGCGCTCTGCCTGCTCCAGGAGGAAGTCGCTCGAGCCGTCCGTGGAGGCGTCGTCGAGCACAGCGAACTCGAAGTCGGCGAACGTCTGGCGGCGGATGCTGGCGACGCTCTCGCGGAGGTAGGGCATCGCGTTGTGGACCGGCATCACAACGCTCAGGGACGCGTTGCCTCTCGAGTCCACCTCGACCCGCATGGTCGGTCAAGATAGCCGGGCTCGAATGATCACCGGCCGCGACTTCATCTTCCTCTCGAGCATCGAGTGGGAGCCCCTGTGGCAGGCTCACCAGGAGCTCGCCTCCCGCCTGGCGAAGGCGGGCAACCGAGTCCTCTACATCGAGAACACGGGCGTGCGCCACCCGAGGCTCCGCGACGTGTCGCGGCTCGTGAGCCGGATGCGCAAGTGGACGGCGACCCTCGGCTCTCATGGGTTGAGGGAGGTGGCGCCGGGACTCTACGTCTGCTCGCCCCTGGTGCTGGCGCCGTTCGGCTCACGGCCGACCCGCGCCTTCAACCGGAGAGTCCTCATACCGAGGATCGCGCGGCGCGCGGAGCTTCTCGGCATGCGCGACCCGATCGTGTGGACGTACCTGCCCACGGACACCGCCGCGGCGCTGATCGACCGGCTTCGGACCCCGAGGGGCCTGGTCGTCTACTCGTGCCTCGCCGATTTCTCCCAGCTCACTCCGAGGAGCGAGGGGCTCGCCCGGTGGGAGCCGAAGATCCTGCGCGACAGCGACCTGGTGCTGGCCCAGGGTGGACTGGCGCGCCGCTGCGAGCGCTTCTCGGAGAACGTGCACCCCTTCCCGATCGGCGTGAGCCTGGAAGCATTCACGAAGCCCTACGGGCAGGGCTCGGAGTCGCTTCTGCGACGACTCGACGCCACCCCGCGGCCGCGCGTGGGCTACGTCGGAGGGCTGCACCGGCATGTGAACATGGGACTGCTCGTGGAGATGGCGCGGGCGCGCCCGGACTGGTCGTGGGTCTACGTCGGGCCGCGCCAGGAGGGGTTCGCCGAACTCGACCGGCTCGGGAACGTCCACATGCTCGGGGCGGTCCCGCACGGGCAGCTCGCGCCCCTCATCGCGGGCTTCGACGTAGGCATGGTGCCCTACCGCGACAGCGAGTTCGTGCATACCGCCGTCCCGACGAAAATCATGGAGTACCTCGCGATGGGCAAGCCCGTGGTCTCGACGGGCATGCCCGTGGCGCGGGACCTCGAGGACCGGACCGGAGTCGTTATGACGGCTCCAAGCGAAGCCGGCGGCTTCCTGGCGGCGCTCGAGCGGGCGCTGGCACTGCCGCCGGATGGTGCCCAGCGGCGGGCGGTGGCGGCGGAGCGCGGATGGGACCGCGAGGTCGGCAGAATCGGCGAGCTGATCGCCGAGCGGCTCTGACGAGCGTTGCATTGGTCCGCCGTTGGGGCTACCGTGCTCGCTGCTCCCGATGGGCGGGTCCGGGTACCGACGAGGGAGCCACCCAATTCTCATGCGTTACCTCATCACCGGTGGTGCGGGCTTCATCGGGAGCCACCTGGCGGAGGAGCTCCTCCGCCGCGGTCACTCGGTGCACGTGCTCGACGACCTCTCCACGGGCTCGATCGAGAACATTCGCCACCTGAAGCCCAAGGCCCGCTTCGACTACACGATCGAGTCGGCGGGCAACGTGCCGGTCGTCGCCGAGCTCGTGGACGAGGCGGACGTCGTCTACCACCTGGCCGCGGCCGTCGGTGTCGAGCTGATCGTCGACAGCCCCGTGCGGACGATCGAGACCAACGTGCATTGCACCGAGATCGTGCTTGCCCAGGCGAACAAGAAGAACAGGCCGGTGTTCGTCGCCTCGACCAGCGAGGTCTACGGGAAGAGCGCCAGCATCCCCTTCCGCGAGGACGGGGACCTGCTCCTCGGGCCCACGTTTACCGGCCGCTGGTCGTACGCCTGCTCGAAGGCGCTCGACGAGTACCTGGCCCTTGCCTACTGGCGCGAGCGCGGCCTGCCGGTCGTGGTCGGGCGGCTGTTCAACACCGTGGGGCCGCGGCAGACCGGCCGCTACGGGATGGTCATCCCCACCTTCGCTCGCCAGGCCCTGGCCGGACAACCGATCACGGTCTACGGGGACGGCTCGCAACAGCGCTGCTTCTGCCACGTCGGCGACGTCGTGCGCGCGCTGGTCGAGCTCATGGGCCGCGACGACGCCTACGGTGACGTCTTCAACATCGGCAGCACCGAGGAGGTTTCGATCCTCGACCTCGCCCGGCGCGTGCGCGAGGCGGCCGGCTCGAGCTCCGAGATCGAGCTCGTGCCCTACGAGCAGGCGTACGAGGAGGGCTTCGAGGACATGCAGCGCCGCATTCCCGACATCGGCAAGCTGGACGGCCTGATCGGCTGGCAGCCGACGCGCGACCTCTCTCAGATCTTGAGCGACGTCGTGGAGCACCGGCGGGCCCGGAGCGCGGTCGACGAGCAGCTAGCACAGCCCGCGTAGACGTTATTTCCGCGGGTTTCTTTTCGTTCACGAGGTGGTAGCGGCCGAACTCGCGAACCGGCACGGCGGCCGATGCTCTCACACGTCGGCAGCGCGCCGGCGCACCCTTCGGCGTTCGCGTAGGGTGCTCCCCAATTGACCAGGTCGGGCACCGAAATGGGCTGCTGGTGGAAGCGCTGACGCGTGCCCGGTGAAGCGCACCTGATCGTCGCCGCCGGCCTGGCGCTGACGGCGACCTTCGCGGTCACGCCGTGGGCGATCGCGCTCGCCACCAGGGCCGGTTTCCATGACCGTCCCGTCGGCTACAAGCGCCACGCCGCGCCGACGCCGTACCTGGGCGGCGCCGCCGTTCTCTGCGGCTTTCTGCTCGGGTCCCTCACCGTCGGGGACGACCTCGGGCGCCTCGCCCCGATCGTCGTGGGCGCCGGGGCGCTCTGGGCGCTCGGCACCCTCGACGATCGTCGCTTTCTCCGTCCGGGATTGCGGCTGCTGGTGGAGGGCGGGGTCGCAGCCAGCCTCTGGGCCAGCGACCTCGGCTGGCAGGTCTTCCAGGCGGACGCGCTCAACCTCGTTCTCACGCTGGTCTGGGTGATCGGGATCACCAACGCCTTCAACCTGATGGACAACATGGACGGGGCCACGGCGACCGTCGGGGCGGTCACCGGGATCGCCATCGCCGTGATGGCGCTGATCCAGGGCGACGCCGGCCTGGCCGTGATCTGCGCCGGGCTGGCGGGCGCCTGCCTCGGCTTCCTGCCCTACAACCTGTCCGGGCCCGCCCGGATCTTCCTGGGCGACGGGGGCAGCCTGCCGATCGGCTTCGTCGTGGCCTCCGCGCTGATGGCGCTGCCGGCCGGGGCGGACCCGGGCTGGACGTTGTTGCTGGCGGCCGTGCTCCTGGTCGGCACGCCGGTGGTGGATACGGCGCTCGTGCTGATCTCCCGGCGGCGTGCCGGGGTGCCGATGTTCATTGGCGGGCGGGACCACATCACCCATCGCCTCGCGACCCGGCTCGGCTCGCCCCGGAGGGTCGCCATCGCGCTGGGAGCGGCGCAGGCGGTCCTGGGCGCGGTGGCGATCGGCGTGGCCGAGCTCGGCGAGGGCTCGGTGCTCGCCGCCTGGTTCGTCTGGTTCCTGGCCACGGTCGCCACCGTGGCGCTGCTCGAGACGCGGAGCTGGGCGCCGGTTCGCGAGGAGATCGAGCGGGTGACGCCCGCGACCGCGCCCCGGCCGGCCCCGAGGGGCCCGCGGAGGGGATCCGTGGCTCTCGTAGAGGGCGGCCTGATCGTCTTCATCACCGCGGCCTGCGGACTCAGCCCTTTCTTCTTCGGCTTCTACGACCCATCGGTGTGGGGGCCGATCGCGCTGGTACTGCTCGGGGCGCTCGTGGGGCTGGTCCTCGCTCGCCCGATCGTGCCGCGGCGCTCGGCGATGGCGGCGATCTGCGGACTGGCCCTGATGTGGCTCTGGTCGCTCTTGTCCACGAGCTGGGCCGAGTCCGCCGAGCACGCCATGACCGACAGCAACCGCTGGCTGCTGTACGCCGTGCTGCTTTCGATCCTGGTCCTGCTGCTGCGCCACGACGGGCTGAGCCGGCTCCTGATCGGCTGCGCCACCGCGGCCGTGTGCGCCCTCGCCGGCTACCTCGCCGTGGTGATGGTCTTCGGCGACGGGCCGGGGCTCTTCCTCGGCCCCCGGCTCAACGAGCCGCTCGGCTACATCAACGGGGAAGCGGGCTATCTGCTGCTGGGCGTGTGGCCCCTGCTGGCCGTCGCGGAGCGCGCAAGGCGGCCGCCGGCGTCGGGCGCCGCGCTCGCGGGCGCGAGCTTCCTCTTCGGGCTTGTGCTGCTCACCGAGGCCAGGGCCGTCGTTCCGGCCGTCCTGGGGACAGCCGTGCTGCTGATCCTGGCGCTGCCGGGAAGGGGCCGGCGCCTATGGGCGCTGCTGTTCGCCGGGGCGGGCGTGGCCGCCGCGACGGGTGCGCTCGTGCACGTGTACGAGCAGGCAAACGGCGGTGCCGTCCACGGCGACACGCTGCGGACCGCCGTCGTGAGGCTCGCGATCTGCTCGGTCGTGGCCGGCGCGGCCTGGGGGGGAGTCAGGGCGCTGCTCGCGAGCCGGCCGGAAGCGGCCTCCCCGGCCCTCGGGCGCCTGGCCGTGGCCGGCGCACTGGCCGTGCTCCTGGCGGGTGGCGCGGTCTCGGTCGCGACCCTCGGCGACCCGGTGGGGAGGGTACGTCACGAGGCCAAGGCGTTCGTGGACCTTCATCCAAGCAGCACGCGCTCGACGCGCTTCACCTCGGGCGCCGGCAACCGCTACGACTACTGGCGGGTCGCGGCCAACGAGTTCGGCGCTCAGCCGCTTCGCGGTCTCGGCGCCGGCAACTACACGCTCAGGTACTTCCGCGAACGGCGTACGACGGAGGACATCACTCAGCCGCACAGCCTCGAGCTTCAGACGCTCGCGGAGCTCGGGCTGGTCGGTGGGGGCGTGCTGCTTCTGTTCCTCGGCGGGGTCGTGGCCGGCTTCTGGCGTCGCGCCCGCCGTGCCCGCGAGAACGAGCCCGACCTGTTCCTGGCAGTCGCCGCGGGCGGCATCTTCTTCACCTGGCTGATCGATACGAGCGTCGACTGGCAGCACCTCATCCCCGGCGTGACGGGAATCGCGCTCTTCGGCGCCGCCGTGCTTGTCGGGCCCTGGCGCTCCGTGGCGGGCGGGGAGGGCCGGGCACGGCGGCTGGTGGCCGGAGCGAGCATTCTGCTGGCCCTGCTCGGCGCCGTGCTCGTGGGCCGGGCGGCCCTGGCCGACCACTACCGCTCCGATGCTCGGGAGGCGATGCCGGAGAATCCGGCCAAGGCGATCCGCAAGGCCGACGACTCGCTCTCGCTGGACGACGAGGCGCTGCCGACCTACTACGTCAAGGCCGCCGCCTATGCGCGGCTGAACCGCTACTCGTCCGCTCGCGCCACCCTGCTGGAGGCGGTCAGCCGCGAGCCGCACGACTCCGTTACCTGGGCGCTGCTCGGGGACCTGGCGGTTCGGCGCGGAGACTTGCGCACCGCACGCCGGGAGTACCGGCAGGCGCTGCGGCTCAACCCACGCGACCCTTACCTGCGTCAAGCCGCCAGAGGTACCGTTCCGAGCTCGCAATGAACGCCTGGGAATGCGCGCACTCGTAACCGGCTGCGCGGGCTTCATCGGCTCGCACCTCACCGAGGCGCTCCTCGCCGACGGCGTCGACGTGATCGGCGTCGACTGCTTCAACGACAACTACCAGCGCCCGCCCAAGCTGAGAAACCTGGGCCATCAGGCGAAAGACTGGGACGCGTTCGAGTTCGTCCCGATCGACCTGTCGCTGGGCGACCTGAGCGACATCGTCGCCGAGGCGGACGTGATCTTCCACCTGGCGGCGGAGCCAGGGGTACGAGCGAGCTGGGGGGCACGCTTCGAGCGCTACGTGCGCAACAACGTCATCGCCACACAGAACCTGCTCGAGGCGACGAAGCCATTCCCCGAGACGCGCTTCGTGTGCGCGTCGTCGTCCTCTGTCTACGGCGACGCCGAAACCTTTCCCACCCCTGAATCCGTCACGCCACGGCCCATCTCTCCGTACGGCATGACCAAGCTGAGCGCGGAGCACCTGTGCAACCTCTACGCGGTGAATTACGGGCTGTCGACCGTCAGCCTTCGCTACTTCACGGTGTACGGACCGCGCCAGCGCCCGGACATGGCCTTCCACCGCTTCTGTCGTGCTGCGCTCCGGGACGAGGCGATCGCGGTCTTCGGCGACGGACGCCAGACGCGGGACTTCACGTTCGTCGACGACATCGTCGCCGGTACGCTGGCCGCGGCAGCCACGGACATCGTGCCGGGCAGCGTCTACAACCTCGGCGGCGGCTCACAGAGCAGCGTCCGAGAGACGCTCGAGATCATCTCGGAGCTGGCCGGTCGCGAGCTCGACGTCAGCTACCGCAAGCCCGAGCACGGCGACGTACGCGATACCTCGGCGGACACGACCGCCGCGCGCCGGGAGCTCGGGTTCGAGCCCGCCACAACTCTCCGGCAGGGTCTCGCCGCTCAGTTCGAGTGGATGAGGCAGACCCTGGCGCTCCCGGCGGCCTCCCGCCGCTAGCGCCGTCCCAGGGCGTCATACGATCGTCGAGCGCCCTGAGTCCGCGGCGATCGTGTGTAGCCTGGCCCGGGATGGTCGATCGCGGAGACGGGGCAGCCCCGGCCGCGCACGAGCGGCTTCATCGCGTCAGCCGGAGCGATCGAAGCCTGCTGCTGCGGTCCGTCGTCACCGTGGGCTCGCGCGGGCTGGCAAAGGCGGCGCAGCTCGTCTTCCTGGTCGTGGCGGCCCGGCTGCTCAACGTCGAGGAGTTCGCGACCTACTCGTACATCCTGGTCCTGGTCGTCGTGTTCACCGTCGTCTCGGACACCGGGCTTCCGCTCGTGTCGAGCCGCGACGTGGCGGCGGGCCGCGGCCGACCGGAGGAGCTCTACTGGACCACCTTGCCGGTGGTGGCCGTCAGTGCCGTGATCGCCGCCGTCGCCCTGGTCGCCGTCGCCGCCGTCGGCTCCGGGCCTGGCGCCTCCGGCGCTTCGGTCGCGCTGGCGGCTCTTTTCGTCGTCGGCAACCGCTTCTTCGACCTCGGGGCGACGATGCTCCGCGGTGTCGGCAGGCTGAACCTCGACGCCGCTCTGGAGGCAGGCGGCGCTGTTCTGTTCATCGCGGGCGCGACGCTGGCGATGGCCACCGGGCACGGCGTGATCACCGTGCTGGCGGTGCTCTGCGCCAAGGAGTGGCTGTTCGCCGGTCTCAGCTACCTGGCCCTACGTGCAGACATCGGGCCGCCAAGGCGCGCCGAGCCGGAGCGCTGGCGAAGGCTGCTGAGGATCGGTATCCGGTTGTCGCTCGCCTCGACGGCGCTCGCGCTGGTGATGCGTATCCCGCTGCTCATCCTCGGGAACACCGGCAACGCGCATGACATCGCCTGGTTCTCCGCCGCGCAGCGTTTCGGCGACGCGACGCTCCTGCTCGCCACCAGCGCGGGGTTCGGCCTGCTTCCCGGGATCGCGTACCTCGGGAGCGGCGATCCGCAGCGGGCGCGCCGGCTCGTGTGGCGCGTGCTCGCCGGCCTCGGCGCAGCCTGCGCGGCCCTTGCTGCGGTGTCGGTCCCGTTCGCGTCGGACCTGATGCGCCTGATCTTCGGCGCGTCCTTCGAGGGAGGCGGGGACGCGCTCGCCGTGTTGCTCGCCGGCCTGCCGGCGTACGCCGTCGTAGGCGTGGCCTGGTACGCGCTGATCGCATTCGACGGCGAGGCCTCGACGCTGAACATCTCCCTTGGCGGGCTCGCCGTGGCTGCAGCCGTGGGGGCGCTGGCGGTGCCGGGGGGCGGCGCCGTGGCGGCTTCATGGACCTATGTATCGGCGCTTACCGCCATGGCGGTGTTGAGCCTCGTGGTGCTCAATCGACGTCTCGCGCCCGGCCGGGCTTGGTCGAGCGGCTCTTCCCGGCGGGTGCCTGCCGCCGAGTCGCGCCTAGGTCCTTAGTGCCGGCCGGCGGCCGGGTCCTGCTCGTCTTCCACGAGGAGCTCCTCGGCGGGGCGTCGGTGGCGATGCTCCGGCTCCTGCCGCTGCTGGAGGAGCGCGGCTGGCAGGCGGTCTGCTGGGCGCCGACCGGCGGCGAGCTCGAGGCCGCGCTCCGCGCCGACGGCAGAGGTGTGGTGGGACTGCGCCGGGAGCTCCGCTACAGCCTCGCGTCGCTGAGGCAGCCGCCGGGCCCGCTGGCGCGACTCCGGAGCGGCGGGCGCTACCTGCGCGCGTTCTCCCAGACGGCGCGAAGCGGCGAGTTCGACCTCGTCCATGCCAACTCGCTGCTGACGCTGCCGGAGGCGGGGCTCGCGCGGGCCGCGGGCCTGCCAGTCCTGCTGCACGTTCACGAAGCGCTCCAGGGCGGGGTGAAGGGGCGAGCCGCCGCAGTGCTCGCGCGCAGCTCCGCGCACGTGGTCATCACGGTATCCGCGGCTGCCCGGGATGCGCTCGCCCGCCGTGGGGTGGACGCGCGCGTCGTTCGCAACGGGGTGCCGGCGGCGGAGCCCGTGTCACGCGGCGACGGTGTGCGCAGGCCGGTGGTCGGGACTGTGGGCACCATCTCGCGCCGCAAGGGCACGGACCTCTTCGTCGAGATGGCGAGGCGCCTCGGCTACCGCAAGGCCGACTTCCGCATACTCGGTTCGCCCGCCCGGGGCCCGGAGGCGCCGTGGGCGACGTCGCTCGTGGTCGACGCTCGCTCGGCTGGAATCGACGTGCGCTCCAGCGCTGACGTGGCCGCCGAGCTGGCCGGGTGGGACGTCTTCGTCCTCCCCTCACGCGAGGACCCCTTCCCGTTGGCGGTGCTCGAGGCGATGGCCGCCGGTCTACCCGTCGTCGCGACACGGTCCGGTGGGATCGTCGAGCAGGTCACGCCCGAGACGGGGGTGCTCGTGGAAGCCGGTGATGCGTCCGCGCTCGCAGCAGCCGTCTCCGAGCTCCTGGACGATCCCGCGGCGCGCGGGAGCATGGGCCGAGCGGCCCGGGAGCGAGTGACGGCCGAGTTCGGCCTCGACCGCCAGGCGGACGCGCTCGCCGCCGCCTACGCCGAGGTCGTGCGCCGAGCTAGTGCGTGACTCGCTTGTACGCCCGCCAGGACGGCTTGGCCTTGCCTCGGCGCGTGAACAGGCCCGTGTTGATCGCCCACCAGTTGCGCTCACCGCGCATCGGCGAGCGGTCCTTGTAGCTGAACCAGACGACCACGCCGATCCGGTAGCGGCGGCGGTAGCGCTTCAACGCGCGGAACGTCGTGCTGAGCCGGCTCGCCTGGCCGCGGCGACTGGTCTTGAACTTGCGCGTGCCTCCGGAGACCTTGCCGCCGGTGGCCCAACCGAGCTCGGTGACCCAGACCTGCTTTCGCCGATCGCCGTGGGCCCGCATCGTGCGCCGCGTGCGCTTGATCGCCCCGATCACGCCGCGGTAGTTGCTCGCGTAGGGGTGGACGGCCACCGCGTCGAATGTGCTGCGGGCGCCCGGCACCGCGTACAGCTGCTTCAGGTACCTGGTGCCACGGATCCCGAGCCGGGTCTCGGGGAAGCCCGCGAGGACGATCTTGATCTTGGGATCCGCGGACCGCGCCGCGAGCTTGCTCTCCGCCACGAACTGCTCGTACTGACGCGCGTTCGGGTGGTTGTTCCAGTAGCCGCGGAAGTTCGGCTCGTTCCAGACCTGGAGGCCCTTCGGCGGGCGCTTGCGGAGCCCCGGATGGGAGCTCCAGAAGCTCCCGTTGCGCCCGTAGCGCGCGACGAAGTCGTGGACGAAGCTGACCCAGTGAGACCGCCCGTTCGATGTCATGGGCGGGTAGGGGGGCCTCGAAGCGGCGAACGAGGGAGAGCCGAGCAGGTAGGGGAGAACGGTCACGTTCGACTTCGAGGCACGCGTGAAGAGGGCGTCGACCTGGCCCCAGTTACGCGCCCCGGGGGTCGGCTCGACCCCGTCCCAGTTGATCTGCGCCCGGAAGGTGCCGATCCGCGCGTGGCCGATTCGCGTGAAGTCCTTGGAGCCCGGCAGCGACCAGGCCTGGACGCCGAAGAACGTCCGCGACAGCGCGTGAGCCCGGGCGGGCGCCACGACCAGTGTCAGCGCGACCGTGAGGGCGGCGAGCGCGAGAAGGCGGATCTGGACCATGCTGCGGCTGGAGGCGGACAAAAGATGCTCCTGGTCGGGTTCCTAACGGGTAGGCGCTCGCGAGCGGCGGACTGCTGCGAACGCCATCACGGCGAAAATCGCGGCGAGGATGCCGAGAATGAAGGGGATACCCACACCGCCGGAATCGGTAACCGTGTTCGCCAGGGCTGACTGGAAGGTCTGGGGCTTGGCGACGTCACTCGTGCGGGAGTTGCCCTCCCCACGGGCGCCCCTGTCGGCGCCGCGCGAGGAGCCGACCGTGGGGGCGCCGAGCTGCGGGGAAGTGGCGACCCTGCGGAGCAAGCGGTCGGCTGTGGTGGAGCGGAGGGAACGGCGAACGTCGGCGGGCAGCGGGGCGGCATGACCCGTGGCGCCCGGCGGCCTGTGTCCGCCGGCGTCGGGCAGGCTCTCCACATACTGGTCAAGGCTCGGGTCGTCAGGGAGGACCGAGCTCTGCGCGAAGGCAGCGGCCGGGAAGGCCGCGAGCAGGGCGAGCAGGGCAGCGAGCAGCCACCGTCCTAGCGGCCGAGGGCGCTGCATAAGATCGGACGCGTGAGGGTCGCTCAACTGCGACCAGATGTTCGTGTGCCTCGTCACGGTGGGTGGCCCGTTCTACGCCAACAGGCTACCCCGGCCATTGTTGCGCTCGGACTGGTTGTCCTCGCCGTCGCGCACGGAGGCTACGGCCTGCCTGCCTACGGAACGGGGACCCTGCTCGTCTGGTGGACGGCGATCCTCGGGCTCGCGCTCGGACTCTGGCCGCGCGGTGCTGTCCCACGTTCGGCCGTGGCGGCGGCGGCCCTGTTCGGGGCCTTCGCCCTGTTCGCCGCCGTGTCCTCGCTCTGGGCGGTCGATGCCGGGCACGCCCTGGTGGAGGCGATCCGCGTGCTCGGCTACGCGGGGCTGTTCGTGCTCGTCGTTCTCGCCTCCGCGCGCGGCGAGGCGCGGAGCTGGCTCGTCGGGCTGGGTCTCGGGCTGGTCGCGATCGCGGCGCTCGCGTGCATGAGCCGGATGCTTCCGTCCGTCTTCGGTGAACCCGTGACCGCCGAGTTTCTCCAGTCGGCGCGGAGCCGCTTGAGCTACCCGCTCGGCTACTGGAACGCCCTCGGCGCGGCGATGGCGCTGGCGATTCTTCTCATGGCCTGGCTGTCGGCCGAGGGCACCTCGCGGCTGGGCCGAGCCGCCGCCGGGGCGGCGCTGCCGATTCCGGTGCTCGGGGTGTTTCTCACCTCGTCGCGGGGAGCGGTGCTCGGGGTGGCGGTGGGCCTCGTCGTGATGCTCGCGATCGCGGACCGCAGGGAGAGGCTGCTCGCCGCGTTGCTGCCCGGGTCGATCGCCGGCGCCGGCCTGATTCTCGTCGCGCTCCCGCAGGACGCCTTCCTCGACGCAGACCGGGGTGCGACCGCAAGCTCGCAAGGCCGCGTGATGCTCCTTGCCGCGCTGGTGGCCGCGGCGCTTGCCGGGTGCGCGCGCTATCTCCTCGACGGTCCGATCTCCCGCTTCCGGGTGCCGGGCCGTCTCCAGGCGGGGGTGGCCGTAGTAGTGGCGCTGGGCCTTGCGTCAGCGGTGGTCGCCGTCGGCCCGGTCGACAAGCTGGACAGCTTCAAGGACGCTTCGTCCCTCCGCGAGGCCCCGCAGCGTGGACTCGTCAAGAGCCACATCACGAGCACCGGCGGCGGCGGCCGCTACCAATTCTGGAAGGCGGCCTGGCAGGGGTTCGAGCACCGCCCCGTCGCCGGGCTCGGCGAGGGCGGCTATGAGAGCTGGTGGGCGCAGCACGGGTCGATCTCCTACTACCTTCGCAATGCCCACTCGCTGCCGCTCGAGACCCTCGCGGAGCTGGGCCTTATCGGCGCCTTGCTGCTCGCCGGCGGCTTCGGCGTCGCGCTGTTTGCCGGCGTGAGGAACCGACGGCCGCACCGAGCCGACGTCACGGCGGCGGCCGCCGTCGTCGCCGCAGGCCTCGCCTGCGCGGCGATCGACTGGACCTGGCAGATCGCCGCCGCGTTCGCGCCGGTGATCGTCGCCGCGGCGCTTCTCGCGGGACCGGCCCTCGCCGGCGGCCGCCCCCTGCGCTCGCCCTTCGGCTGGGGTCTGGCCACGCTGCTGTTCGGCTGGGCGGCGTTGGCCGTCACGGCGATCGTTCTCGCCAGCAACGGGGACCTGTCCCAGAGCCGCGACGCCGCGAAGCAGGGTGACCTTGCCCGGGCCTCCAGGGAGGCGCGACGCGCCCAGGCGTTGACGCCATGGTCGTCAGAGCCCCGGCTTCAGCTCGCACTCGTGGCCGAGCTGGATGGGGACCTGAAGCAGGCGGAGCGGCAGATCGACGAGGCGATCGACCGCGCCCCGGACGACTGGCGTCTGTGGTTGGTCGCGGCTAGGATTCGCAGCAAGGCAGGCGATCTTGCGCGGGCGCGGGCGGCCCTCGCCACTGCCAGGGATCTGAATCCCCGCTCGCCGCTCTTGTCCCCCGTCCGAGGCTAGCGGGGGCGGCGTAGGGGACGGAACACCCGGAAGCGCAGTTTCGCCCGATGCGTTGCGTAACCAGAGGGGGTGGGTTATGTGTAGATCCGGTGGTGCGGGCTCAAAGGAGGACGGTGGCTAGAGCTGCGGAGCAGTCGTCCGCTTATACGTCGCGCTGGCAGAGCCTGCGCGTGCCTCGTGCTGCCCGGAGCTCGGTGGCCCGCCGCGGCCTGTGGAAGGACGTGCTTCGCCGGCGGATGCTGGCGGTCTCGGACGCTGTCGCCGTCGCCGGGGCGGGTCTCGTCGCCGGCGCCGTCGAGGGTACGGTCGAGGAGACCGCGCTCTGGATCGTCGCGCTGCTCCCCGTTTGGCTCCTCCTGGCCAAGCTGCTCGGGCTCTACGACCAGGACCACCGGCGGATCCGGCACCAGACGGTGGACGAGATTCCAGGGATCTTCCACTGGGTCACGCTTGCGGCGGCCGCGACGGTCCTGGCGATCCAGGTCACGAACAGCGGCCTGCTCGGCCCGCGCGGCGCAGTGGCCCTGTGGGTCGCCGCGATCCTCGGCGCCCTGGCCGCCCGCGCCGCGTCGCGCTTCGCGTGGCGGCTGATCGTGCCGTCCGAACGCGGGTTGCTGGTGGGCGGCGCCGAGCTGGCGGACTCCGTGGCCCGCAAGCTGGTTCTGGAGCCCGGCCATCACCTCTCGCTGGTCCGCCGCGTGACTCTGGACAGCGAACCGGCCGACCCCACCGCCAAGCCTGGTAGCCCAAAGCGCCGTCCGGTCAGGATCGAGGAGCTGGAGCAGGCGCTCGGGACGGGCGAGTACGACCGCGTGATCGTCGGAATGCAGGACCTCGACGAGGCGACCCTCGCCCGGATCGTGGCCTGCTGCCGCGAGGTGGGCGTCAAGCTCAGCGTCGCGCCGCCCGTGCGCGGGATGTTCGGCACGGTCGTGCAGCTGAGCCGCATAGCCGAGCTCCCGCTGATCGAGTTCAGGACGTGGGATCCGTCGCGCTCGACCATGGCCATGAAGCGCATGACGGACGTCACGCTGGCTGCTGTGGCGCTGATCGCGCTCGCCCCGCTGTTCCTCCTGATCGCGCTTCTCGTGAAGCTCGACTCGCGTGGCCCGGCGATATTCCGCCAGCGCCGCGCCGGCCTCGGCGGCGAGCCGTTCACCATGTTCAAGTTCAGGACGATGATCAACGGCGCGGACCGTGGGCTGCAGGAGGTAATCCGTGTCGAGGAGCTCGCCGACCCGATGTTCAAGCTTCGGAAGGACCCCAGGGTGACGCGGGTGGGCCGCGTTCTGCGGCGCGCGAGCCTCGACGAGCTGCCCCAGCTCTGGAACGTCCTCCGTGGCGACATGAGCCTCGTCGGGCCTCGGCCGGAGGAGAGCTGGCTCGTGGACCGCTACGGGCCCGAGGCGCGCTTCAGGCTCGAGATGCGTCCCGGCCTTACCGGACCGATGCAGGTCCACGGGCGCGGGGAGCTCGAGTGGGACGAGCGCCTCGCGGTGGAGCGCGAGTACGTCGATGGCTACTCGCTGCGGCGCGACTTCCAGATCCTGCTTCAGACGCTGAGCGCCGTGGGACGCGGCCGCGGCGCGTTTTGAGCGACCTCTCCGCGGTCGTAGTCAACTACCAGGGACGGGACTTCATCCGCGACTGCCTTGCCTCGTTTCGCGGCGAGGATGCCGAGCTCGTGGTGGTGGACAATGCCTCCACCGACGGCTCTCCGGAAATCGTGCGCGAGGAGTTCCCGGAGGCCGCACTCGTCCAGCTGCCGCGCAACGTCGGCTTCGGCGCCGGCGTGAACGCCGGCCTGCGCGGCACGAGCGGCCGCTGGGTGTTCCTGCTCAACAACGACGCCACGGTCGAGCCGGGGGCGCTGGCCGAGCTGCTGACAGTGGGGGAGGGCGACGAGCGGATCGGCTCGGTGGCAGCTCAGATCCGCTTCCGCGCAAGACCGGACCTGATCAACTCGGCCGGCATCGGCGTCGACCGGCTCGGCGTCGCCTTCGACCGGCTCCTCGGGCGCCCGCTGACGGAGAGTGAGAGCGCCCCGGTGGAGGTCTTCGGCGCCAGCGCCGGCGGCGCCCTCCTCAGGCGGTCGATGCTCGACGAGCTCGGCGGCTTCGACGAGCGCTTCTTCCTCTTCCTCGAAGACGTCGACCTGGCCTGGCGGGCGCGGATGCGGGGCTGGCGGGCGATGTACGCGCCCGCGGCGGTCGTTCATCACCACCACTCCGCCACGGCGCGGCACGGGTCGGCGTTCAAGCACTACCACGTGGGCCGAAATCGGATGCGCCTGCTGGCGAAGAACGCGGACGCCGCGCAGCTCCGCCACTACGGGGTCGCGATCGCCGGCTACGACGTGGCCCAGACCATCTTCGTGATCGCCGCGGGCCGCACGCTGGCGCCGCTTCGCGGCCGGCTCGCGGGATTGCGCGAATGGCGCAAGGTCAGGCGGGCCGCGGAGGAGGGCAGACGGCCGGTGGAGCTCGCTCCGGTCGGCGGGCTGCGCCAGGCGCTGCGGCGCAACCGCGCCTGGGCGCTCGGCTCGGGCTCAGTCGCGCAGCAGCAGCGTCCGTGAGCTGCGCTTGCGGTGCCCGCTCAGGTCGCGGGTCACGGCGGCGAGGCTCACCCGCAGCTTCCCGCGCTTGCGGAGCAGCCGCGCGGCCTTGCGGGTCAGACGAACGTGGATCACGCCGCGCGCGCCGGCCTTGATCCTGAAGCGCGCCTTCCCGTAGGTGCGGTGCCGGGCGGACCTAGTCTTCCTCGCGCTGTGGATCGCCACTTCGCCGCGGCACGATCCGCTCGGCCGCAGGCAGCGCAGCAGGACGCGCACGCGCCGCCGTGAGCCGAGCTTGAGCCGCTTGCGCCCAATCCGAATGTGGGTGTCGTCCGGGGCGGGCTTGGGGCTCGGGGTCGTCGGCGTCGGCGTCGTCGCGGGCGGGGCGGGCTTGTGGGGCGGTGTCGGCCGCAGCTTGTAATGCGCCGTCACCGTCACGGCGTGGTCCGGCATCTGGAAGTTGTGCGCCCGGGCGCCGAGGTCGGACCAGGCGAGGAAGTCGTAGGGCTTCCCGCCGCTCGTGAGGCTGGCGCCCGCCGACAAGGGCAGGATCGAGCCCACGACCGCGGGAATCGTCTGCGGCGCGGTATATGCGAGCTGCGCGTAGCTCACGGCGGCGCCGCTCGGGTCGCTCTTGATCATGAGCGGCTGGGTCTTCGGATGGATCTCCCGCGTGACGGTCGTCTCGATCCCGCTCGCATCCCTCGCGGTGAGCTTGATTTCGAGGTAGGAGTCGGCGCCGTGGTCCGTCGGCGCCGTGACCTCGGATGGGTTGTCCGTCCGGATCCCGAGGTCGTGGATGTGGGTGTTGTGGTGGAGGATGACGTGCCAGATCACGCCCGGGCTGTCGCCGTCCGGGTCGCTGGTTGAAGCGTCGAGCGTGATTGGAGTTCCGGCCGTGTACTCGAACCCGTCCGTGGGCTCGAGCATCGTCGCCTCGGGCGGGTGGCCCACGGTGATCTGAGCCTTGGCGCTCGCGCTGGAGCCGTGGCTGTCGGTGACGATCACCTTGGCCGTGAACGAGCCCTGGCTCGTGTAGGTGTGGCTCGGGCTCTCCTCCGTAGAGGAGTCGCCGTCGCCGAAGGTCCAGTGGTAGGACGTGATGCTGTCGCCGGGGTCGGGATCGCTCGATGAGCTCGCGCTGAAGTCCACGGTGAGCGGAGCCGCGGTGCTCGACGCGCCGTCCGCCGGCGTCATGCGCGCGACCGGCGGCGTGTTGCCGGTCGTGGGCACGATCTCGCGTACCTCGCCGTCACCGCCGAACGACGCGATGTCCACGTAGACGAGGTGGTGAGTGCCCGGCGCCAGCTCCAGGTCGACGCCGCCGTTGGCCCAGTCGCCCGCGAACAGGAGCGGATTTCCTTCGGTCACGTTGTCGTTGGCGCCGACGTTCAGCCGATTGATCCACGTCTTGGCGTAATCGCCGAGGAACATCTGGCCGTCGAAGTCGTCCGGGTAGTCGCCTCCGGGGTAGAAGGGGCCGGGCACGATCGCCGCGCCCCCGCCATCGTGCGAGTAGTCGTAGTTCGGGGACGTCTTCGCACCTTCGTTGCCGGCGTAGACATCGGCGCATCTGTCGGTGTCGGAGAAGTTCGGCGTCCGGATCTCCGCCTCATAACAGGGCCATCCGTAGTCCTTGCCCGGCTTGACCAGGTCGAGCTCCTCGAACGAGCTCGAGCCGACGTCCCCGACCGCCGGCCCCTTGCCCGGCCGGAGGGTGAAGCGGAACGGGTTGCGGAAGCCCTTCGCGTAGATCTTCGTGCAGACGTGGTCGAGGTTCGTGTCGGACGGGCAGAACGGGTGTCCCGGGAGACCCTTGCCGTCCCTGCCGACGTGGATCAGCTTGCCGGCGAAACTCTGCTCGTCGTAGGTGCGGTAGGCGCTGTCGTCGACGATGTTCTCCGTTCCATCGCCGGAACCGAGCCAGAGGGTTCCGTCCGCCGGATCGGAGCGAACCGTGCCGATCGAGTGGATCGTCGCATCCGCAGGGATGCAGTCGCTCGTGTTCGACGCCGCCGGGCACTGGGTCGACCCGGCCCCGCCGAGTACGACCGTCTCGGGATTCGAGGGGTTGACGAGCGTGTCGTCGTCGTTGACCTGGATCGAGCTGAGCCGGGAGACCTTCGGTCCGTTGTCGTCCATCGGGATCGGCTCGTAGACGTAGACCATCCAGAGGGTGTGGTTGGTCGCGAAGTCCTTGTCCACGGCGATCCCGTTGAGCCCGCGGTCGCCCCAGTCGTTCACGTGGGCGGAGATGTCGAGCACCAGCTTCGGGGTGTCACCGGGGTGGTCGACTACGAAGAGCTGACCGTTCTTGCCGGAGACGAACATGCGCCCGTCCGGGGCCCACGCGACCGAGGTCGGTGCGGGCAGCCCGTCGGCCAGCACCTGCTCGCCGAAACCGGCGGGGAGGTCGGTGGCCCTGGCAGGCACCGCCAGCGCCAGGGCGAGAGCGGTCGCGACCAGTGCCATCCGTAGCACCTGGAAGATCCTCACTGTCCTCAGGGTAGACGCGAATCGCGCCTTGGGGGCGCTTCTTTAGCCGCAGGCGCGGCGGCCGCGCTCCTGCGAGAGCGCGCAGTAGGCCGGCTTGGTGGTCAGATCGCGCCGGAGCATCCCGAAGCCGGTCTCGATGCCGTTGCCGGGCGCGATGTCGATCAGCCGGTGGACGACGACCGCTCTCACGTCGGGCATCGCGGCCAGCGCGCGGTAGATGTGGACGAGCGTGCTCGCCTGGTCCGTGGGGCTGAAGGCCCTGTAGCCCGGCTGGGAGGTCGTCGAGACGCCCGTCTCGGTGATCCACAGGGGGATGGAGGACTGACCGGCCGCATCGCGCGCGGTCCGGATCCGGCTCACGCGCTTGCGAAGAAGGCCGACGGGGTCGGGCTGGGCCGGGTACGGGTGGTAGCCGATCGCATCCATCGCGCCGGCGCCGCCGCTCCGGTAGACGCGGCGGAGGAAGTCGTCGGCCGCGATTCCGTGCGAGCGGTCGAGGTCGGCGAGACCGCCGAGCACGACCGGCATGTGCGGGTCGACCGACTTGACGCCCTGCCAGGCGCTGCGCAGGACCTGGGCGTAGCGCTCCGGGCTCGGGGCGCCGTTCCAGTAGAGCCCGGAGTTCTCCTCGTTCCAGACCTCGATCGCGGCCGACTGCGGGTAGCGCCTCACGACGGCCGCCACGAAGGCCTGCCACTCCGGGTCGTGCGCGCGGGTGTGCACCGGCACGCAGCCGGGGGCCGAGCTCGGGCATCCCTGGCCGTCGCGCGCCCACGCCGGGGACCACTGCACGGACCAGATCGGCCGGATCCCGCGCGCCCGGTAGGCGGCGTAGAGGCGGTCGTAGAGGGACCAGTCGAAACTCCCCCGCTCGGGCTCGATGGCGCCCCACGGCAGCGGCGTCCGCTCGACCGTCGCTCCAGCGGCGGCGGCCAGCCCGGCCTCCTGGTCCGGACTGACCCGGCCCATCTTGGCGGCGTCGTCGTTGAAGCCGAAGAGCGCGATGTAGCGTGCCGGCTCCTCGGCGGCGCGGCGCACGCGACAGCGGCGAGACTGGACGCGGGTGCGCCAGAGCCGGGAGTGCCTGCGGTGCTTGACAACGACCGTGCCGCGGCAGCGGCGGGCGGTCCGCGCGCGCCAGCGGCAGCGCCAGACGAGGCGGCGTGCGGAGCGTTGGTGCTTGCGGCGACAGCTGAGCGAGACGGGGCGGACCCGGCGGCGGCGCAACGCCCGGCGGGCGCGACGGCGAACGGCCTTCCGTAGGCGAGCGGAGATCGCGCGCTTGCTCGAGGACTTGGCATGCGCGACTCGCGGCGCGGAGCTGGCGAGCTCGGGCGCCGGCCCGGACGCGCAGGCGACCGCGATCGCGAGCAGGGCAACGCAGGTGAATGAGACGAGCGAGCGGAGGGACATCTCGCTCGCCGGATCGGCCCCGCAAAGCGGCTCTCAGAGCGGGGTCGGGAAGCACTGGACAGATGGCTGGCGCGGCCTCTCGCGTCCCTGGACGAATGTCCAGGTCCAAACCTGTCAGCTAAAGCCTGGCTCCGCTGCCGCGCCACCACAGGGCGACGCTCCGGCCATCCGGAGCGGAAGTGCTCATCACCCGGCGGAACCCGTCCTGACGCAGCGCCCGCTCGACCCGCGCGCGGGTGACTCTGATGCGCTGGACCGGCTGCGGGTCGGCCGTGAGCACGAAGTTCACTCCGGTCGAGCGCAGCTGGCGGCGATAGGAGCCGGTGGTGTCGGATCCGGGCAGCGAGGAGAGCGTCAGAAGCTGGTGCCTGCAGCAGAGCTCGGCGGCGAGCACGATCCGCGTGTCGCTCAGGATGTAGTCGCCGGTGAGGGGGACGAGGAACGGCTCGTGGTGGCGAGCCTCGGCGTAGCCGATCATGAAGCCGGCGAGCCGCCGGTCGAATGGGAGCCAGCGGCGGTAGACGTCGGGCAGGCGCGCCGGAGGCGGGTCGACCGGGACGCCACTCGCCGCGACCCCGCGGTACATGACGTCCCTGCCGTCGGTGACCGTCACCGCACCGATGACGGGCAAGTCCGCCCGGCGCGGCTCATCGAGCGGACCGCTGACGCCGTTCTTCGCCACCAGGTTGAAGACGCTCGCTGCCACGAGTCCAGCCGCCAGCGCGATGCGCAGACGCGGCTCAGGCGCCGTTGCCACGGCGGCCACCGCCAGCACGACGAGCGCCGGGATCCACGGCAGCGAGAAGGCGTTGCCTGCATTGGCGGTCGAGCTGAGCGCGAGGTAGCCCTCCGCCACCACGGCAACGAGCAGGAAGGGCTCGCTTAGACCCCAGCGGCGCGCGGTTGCCGCCACGCCCGCTCTGAACGGCTTGCGCCGCACCGCCGAGAGCCCGGCGGCTGCGAAGCAGGCGAGGAGCGCG
>DASXBA010000047.1:0-3409 GCA_036406475.1 Thermoleophilaceae bacterium
CGTGCCGATCCCGGAGCGTCCCCAGCCGATCGACATCGGCCAGGGCGAGCTGCTGCGCCAGGGCGAGCGGATCGCCTTCCTCGGCTACGGCTACGGCGTCCAGGTGGCGCTGGGCGCGGCCGCGCGGCTGCTCGAGGAGCATGGTGTGGACTGCACGGTGGCCGACGCCCGCTTCGCCAAGCCGCTGGACGGCGAGCTGATCGCCCGGCTCGTGGCCGAGCACGACGTGGTGGTCACGGTCGAGGAGAACGTGCTTTCGGGCGGCTTCGGCTCCGGCGTGATCGAGTTCCTGGCCGACCGCGACCTGGCCGGACGGGCCCGCGTGATGCGCTTCGGCCTGCCCGACCGCTACGTGACCCACGGCAAGCCCGCGCTGCTCCGCGAGGAGGTCGGCCTGACGCCGGCCGCGGTGGCGGAGCGGGTGGCCGAGGCGGTCCTCGAACCTAGCGGCGCGCTGGCCTAGCCAGCGGCGCGAGTTGCATCGCCTGGCGTCGTCCTCGGTCGCTCGCGTGCAGAGCACGCCACGCTCCCTGCGTCCTCGCCACGCTTGCCCCTCGCACCGCTGGCCTGGCCAGCAAGCTGGCCTAGAAAGTCGACTTACCGGGCTCCTGGCCCGGTAAATCGACGTCCTAGCTGCCTTTTGCCCGTGGCGGCCTGAACAGGCGCGGCAGCTTCTGCGCCAGCAGGAGGTCGCCGTCCAGCTTCAGGTCGCCCTTCAGGAACAGCTTCGGGCCGTTCGCGTTCCCGGTCACGAGCTTGAGGAAGGGCACGTCGTCGATCTCGACGATCAGGTCGGGATCGCGCTGGAGGTCCTCGGTCACCTCGCAGCGGGCCTCCGCGATCACCACCTGCCAGTTCTCGCTGCGGCCGTTGCGGCGGCCGGTGATCCAGAACTCGACGACCACGTCGAGGTCGCCGGCGCGGTCCGCGTTGAAGCGCTGCTTCATGGCCCGCTTGACGGTGCGGATGATCCGGCGGCCGATGCGGCCGCCCATCAGCCGCTCGAGGCGCTCGTCCGAGGAGCGGTCGACCCAGCGGACGAACCAGCGCAGCGCGCGGCGCTGGAGCCTACGTCCCACGCCGCTCGACTCTCGCCTCGAGCCGGACTTCGGTGTTGAGGCTGTTCGCGACGTAGCAGAGCTCGTGGGCCTTCTCGGCGAGCTTGAGTACGCGCTCCTCGCGCGCGTCGCCGGCGATCTCGATGCGCGGCCGCAGGCTGATCCGGGTGAGCCGGACGGGCTTGTCGTCCTCGGGCATCTCGGCGTCGGGCTCGTCCTCGTAGCCCACGACGTCGATCCGTGCCTTCGCCGCGAGGTGCAGGAACCAGAGCATCTGGCAGGACGAGGCGGCGATCACGACGAGCTGCTCCGGGTTCAGCAGCCGCTGGTCGCCCTGCGCCTCGCCGGTCGTGAGGCCGAGCTCCTGCTCGGCGGTAGGGGCGGTCGCGGTGTGCCCGCGGTCGTACTCGGACCAGCCGGCGCCGGTCGAGCCGCTCCAGGACAGCCGTGCCTGGTAGCGATGCACGCGGGCGGCCACGCCCGGCATTGTGGGGCTAACGGCGGCTCACGCGCTCGCAGCCCGACGGCCCGTTCGCCCTCTCCAAGCGAAACGGCCCCGCCGAAGCGGGGCCGTTTCTGAGGGAGGAGTGATGCGTATGTATCGGGTTGAGGGGAAGTTCTTTAGATGGTCCGCACGCTGTAGCGGGTGGTGATGGTCACCAGCAGGACAGCGAGGCCGGAGGCGCCGAAGAGGAGGAGCGCCATCTGGTCGCCGACGATGCCGTAGAGGACGCCGATGGCCAGGAGGCCGACGGCGAGGCCGCGGTCGTACACGGCCTGCGCCGACACGGGGATCGTGCCGCGACCCTGGCCGCCGGTGCCGGCGATGCCGAGGGTCATCTCGAGCGCGCCTACGAAGATGCCGGTCACGACCACGGAGGGGGCCATGCCGGTAACGAGCGGCAGCACCATCAGGACGGTGCCGACCGAGATCATGAGGCCCGACCGGAGGGCTGGGGAGATGAGTCGAGCGAGGGTCATCAAGACCGAGCCTAGGGCCCGGTAGATCGACCTGTGTGACCGTGATCACAGTGCCCCGGGGTACGCTGCCGCCGTGCCGAAGCAGCGCCTGGACACCCTGCTCGCCGAGCGCGGCCTGTACGAGACGCGCTCGCGCGCGGCGGCCGCCGTGATCGCCGGGGACGTCCGCCTGGGGGCCGACGGGAGGCGGGCCGAGAAGCCTGGGCAGATGGTGGGCGAGGAGGTCCGGATCTCGGTGGCGGAGGCGCCCCCGTACGTGTCCCGGGGCGGGATCAAGCTGGCCAACGCCCTGGACGCCTTCGGGATCGACCCCGAGGGCCGCCACTGCCTCGACGTGGGCGCCTCCACCGGGGGCTTCAGCGACTGCCTCCTCCAACGCGGGGCGGCTGCCGTCGCGGCCGTGGACGTGGCCTACGGCGAGCTCCACTGGACGCTGCGCCAGGACCCGCGCGTGACTGTGCTCGAGCGCCGCAACGCCCGCTCGCTCGAGCCGGCCGAGCTTCCGTTCGCGGCCGAGCTCGTGGTGGTCGACGTCTCGTTCATCTCGCTCTCCAAGCTGCTCGGCGCGGTGGCGGCCTGCGCGGCCGAGCGGTTCGACTGTCTCGCCCTCGTGAAGCCTCAGTTCGAGGTCGGCCGCGAGCGGGTGGGCAAGGGCGGCGTGGTCCGGTCCGCGGACGATCGCCGCGACGCTCTGATCGCCGTCGGCCGGCACGTCATCGACCGGCTCGGGCTGAGCGTGCTCGGCTACGCGTCGTCGGGCCTGCCGGGCCCGGCAGGCAACCGCGAGAGCTTCGTCTGGATCGCGGAGCCCGGCCGCGACGGCGCCGTCGCGGATCTGGACGTCGCCGCGCGAAGGGCCGAGCCGTGAGCCCGGGCGCCCCGGGCTCAGTGACGCTCTTCACCCGGAGCCGCCCGAATCCGACCGCGGATGCGCTCGCGCGCGTGATCGACATGGCCGTCGAGGCCGGGACGAAGGTGTTGATTCCGGCCGAGGAGGTCGAGAAGCACGAGCTCCGCGAGCGGGAGGGAACGGTGCACGGCTGCGACGCGGCGACCGACACCGACCTCTCGCTGGTGCTCGGCGGCGACGGCACGATCCTGTCCTCGCTGCGGCTGTTCGCGGGGCGCGGCGTGCCGACCTTCGCCGTCAACTACGGGGCGATCGGGTTCCTCGCGACGGTCGAGGGCGAGCAGATGGAGGAGGGCGTCCGCCTCGCCCTCAACGGCGACTTCGACGTTCGCTCGCTGCCCACGCTCAACGCCGGCACCCCGGGCGGGGAGGAGCTCGCGGTGAACGACATCTCCTTCCACCGCATGCCGAAGGGGCGCGTGGCCGAGCTCGGCTACTCGGTCGAGGGCCACGAGCTGGG
>DASXBA010000048.1:0-1631 GCA_036406475.1 Thermoleophilaceae bacterium
GTGCTCGGGGACACGGTGCTGGTCGGAGCCGCGGTCGTCGTGGTCCCCTCGGCGGTGTCGGTGGCGGCCGGGGCGGCCGTGGGAACCGGCGCGTACGAGGTGCCGGGCGCCGGGTAGCTCGATGGCAGGCTCGGCGCCAGCAGGAAGCCGTCGGTGGCCAACAGGTGGGCGACGCGCTGGGCGTCGGCGTCCTTGGCCCTCAGGAAGGTGATCGCCTTCGGGTCGGGGTTCGCGAGCCCGAGGCGCGCGGCCTCGGCCTCGACCTTGATCGCGGAGAGCCGCTCCTCGATCCTCGCCTGCAGCGAGGAGACGTCCGCCTTCAGGTTGTCGATCTGGATCGAGGTGCGGCCCGAGCCGGAGGTGAGGCTCAGGCTGAGCACGTTGAGCGTCACGATTCCGCCCAGGAGGACGCAGAGGACGGCGATCCAGCTCCGCCCGCGCGTCAGGCGAACGATCAGCCCTGAGTCCGAGAAGTCGCGGACGGCGCCGGCGCTGCGCAGCGCGGCCTGCGGGAAGAGCGCGGCGCCCGCCAGCGCGGGTCGCACCAAACGGCCCGCCGGGGCCTGCCTCATCCGTGCTGAGGAGCGGGCGGTCCGCGGCCGGCGCTTCGCCGGGGCCTTGCGTTGCGACTTGCGGCGGGGTTTGGTCCGCGGCGCGGGCCTCGTTGCCGGAGCGGCGCGTGCTGCTGCCGCCTCCATCAGTCCTGTGCCTCGCGGATCTTGAGCGCGGCGCGCAGATGGGCGGAGCCCGCCCGCGGGTTGCGCTCCAGCTCCTCGGCCCCCGGCGAGACGGCGCGCTTGGTGAGCAGCTCGGCCTCCGGCTCGCGTCCGCAGACGCAGACCGGGAGCTCGGGCGGGCAGATGCAGCCGCGCGCCCGGTCGGCGAGAAAGCGCTTGACGCGCCGGTCCTCGAGGGAGTGGAAGGAGATCGCCCCGAGGCGCCCGTCCACGTTCAGGATCCCCCAGGCGAGCGGCAGCGCCCGGTCGAGCGCCTCGAGCTCGCCGTTCACGGCGATCCGGATCGCCTGGAAGGTGCGCTTCGCGGGATGCCCGCGGCCGAAGCGCTCCGACGGCGGGATCGCGGCCTTGATCGCGGTGACCAGCTGCGCGGTCGTCTCGATCGGTCGGCGCTTGGTGATCTCGCGCGCAATCGAGCCGGCTCGGCGCTCCTCGCCGAGCTCGCGGATCGCGAGCGCGAGGCGGTCCTGGGGCCACTCGTTCACCACCGTGGCGGCCGAGAGGCTCTGGGTCGGGTCCATCCGCATGTCGAGCGGCGCGTCGTAGGAGTAGGAGAAGCCGCGCTCCCAGGCGTCGACCTGCATCGAGGACATCCCGAGGTCGAAGACGATCCCGGCGGGCCGTGCGCCCTCGCCGCGCAGCCCCTCGAGGGCGGCGACGAAGTCAACGCGCAGGAAGCGCGTGCGGCACGGCAGCTCCGCCGCCAGTTCCCGCCAGCGCTCCTCGGAGGCCGGGTCGCGGTCCACGGCGATCAGCTCGCCGTCGGGGCCGAGCCGCTCGCCGATCAGGCGGGCGTGGCCGCCCCCGCCGAAGGTGCAGTCGACGAAGATCTCGCCCGGCTTGGGGTCGAGCAGATCGACCAGCTCGGTCGCGAGTACCGGTTCGTGTTCCTGG
>DASXBA010000049.1:0-21431 GCA_036406475.1 Thermoleophilaceae bacterium
GCTGCGTGGAGCTCGGAGTGAAGATCCACAACCCGCCCGAGGAAGACAACGACGAGCCGGGCTACTGGGCGTTCTTCTTCTTCGATCCCGACGGCTTCCGGCTCGAGATCTTCCACTGGCCGGACAACCCGGGCGCCTGACATGCCGCTAGCTCAGTCGGGGCGGCGGGATTTGAACCCGCGAAACCTCCCGCCCCCAAAGCGGGCGCTCTGACCAGGCTGAGCTACGCCCCGAGTGAAGCCGAGTCTAGCCCCCACTCGAGCTTGATCGCGTCGATCCAACCTTGCAGTCGCGCACGGAAAGCTGTGTCGTTCATCCGGATGCTGAGCACCCCATAGCGGCTGCGCCACTTACGCTTCGCGAGCGCGCTGGTGTTCGACTTTCTTTGCAACCTGATCGTCTCCGGATCTACGTTCAGGGTGCCTCCCCAGAAGGTGATCAACTCACGTAGGTTCTGATCGGCGTGGTACTGGATGGAGCAGTCGAGGGTCCGGTTCGAGAAGTGGCGCATCCATCGGGCGGCGACAGCCATGACTAATGGGTCGGAGTTGGCGATCGCAACGCAGTTTCTGTCTCGCCTGAAACCCTCGGCTATGTAGAGACAGACGAAATCGCGGAAGGTCGCTTCGACCGCGAGTGCAGCGAACTCCTCGCGTCCATTTGCATACGCCGCCTCCCTGATACGGCGGTATTTCGCGCACATCGCCCTATTCCCCGGATGCGCGTTGTTCCGTCGCTGACGGCCCAACGGGATGTCACGGACCCAATAGAAGACCGTCGTTCGAGACAAGGCGAGGCGCAGCGCAATCTCGTCGATCGACAGGCGATCGTCCCGTCGAAGGGAGCGAGCCCGTTCTCGGAGATACGCCGGATATGCCACACCCGATAATCGAACACATGTTCGACTGCAGGTGCGTTACCTGTGTGAATTCTTTGCCACAAGCAGGCCCAGCCCCCCTTACAATCGCCGGCCGTGGTCGATCACGAAGTTCTGATCGTCGGTGCGGGCTTCTCCGGCATCGGCGTGGCGATCGGCCTCGACAAGGCCCGGATTCACGACTACCGGATCGTCGAGACCGGTGAGCGCTTCGGCGGCACCTGGCAGTGGAACACCTATCCGGGCGTGGCCGTCGACATCCCGTCGTTCAGCTACCAGTACTCGTTCGAGAAACGGCCGGACTGGAGCCGCGTCTACGCGCCCGGCTCCGAGCTGCGTGCATATGCGGAGCACTGCGCGACCAAGTACGGCCTCCACTCCCGCGCGCGCTTCGGCACCTGGATCGACGGCGCGAGCTTCGAGGAGGACCGGCACGCGTGGAGGGTCACCACAGCGGAAGGCGAGGAGATCGTCGCTCGCCACGTGATCGACGCGACGGGCGTGCTGACGCATCCGAAGGCTCCCGACATCCCTGGAGTCGAGGACTTCGCCGGCATCACGATGCACACCGCGCGCTGGGACCACTCGCAGGACCTGAGCGGCAAGAGGGTGGGAGTGATCGGGACGGGCGCCTCGGCCGTGCAGGTGATTCCGGCGATCGCGGACGACGTCGAGCACATGACCGTGTTCCAGCGCACGCCGATCTGGTGCATGCCGAAGTTCGACGGCCCGCTCTCGCCGCGGTTCCGCTCGGTGCTCGCGCGCGTGCCGGGCAGCATGCGCGCCCTGCGCCTGTTGAGCCAGTCGCTGGTGGAGCTCTGGTTCCCGCTGGCCGCCCACTACCACGGCACCCTTCCGGTGGCCAAGCTCGTCGAGCGCAGCGCCCGCTCCTACCTGGAGCAGGAGGTTCACGACCCGGCCGTGCGCGAGAAGCTCACGCCGCAGTACCCCCTCGGGTGCAAGCGGCCGAGCTTCCACAACGAGTACCTCGCGACCTTCAACCGCCCCGACGTCTACCTCGAGACGGCGCCGATCGAGCGCATCGACCCGTCCGCGGTCGTTACCGGCGACGGGACCTCGCACGAGATCGACGCACTCGTGCTCGCCACCGGCTTCAAGGTCTTCGACCCCGGCAACATGCCGGCCTACCCGGTGGCCGGCGTCGGCGGGCAGGACCTCCAGGCCTACTGGGCCGAGAACCGCCACCAGGCCTACGAGGGAGTCAGCGTGCCCGGGTTCCCGAACTACTTCACGATGTTCGGCCCCTACGGCTACAACGGCAGCTCGTACTTCAACCTGATCGAGACCCAGGCCCGCCACATCGTGCGAACGCTCAGGCACGCGAAGACGCAGGGCGCCACCCTCGTCGAGGTCAGGCGCGAGGCAAACGACCGCTACTTCGCCGAGATGCTCCGCCGGCGCGGCCGCCAGGTCTTCTGGCAGGACGGCTGCGCGCTCGCGAACAGCTACTACTTCGACGCCCACGGGGACGTGCCGCTGCGGCCGGTCCCGACTCTCGAGACCGTGTGGCGCAGCCGCCGCTTCGACCTCGGCGACTACCGCCTGGAACGGGCGGCGGCCTAGATCGCCCCGGCGGCGTAGGCCGAGTACAGCAGCACCGTCGACGCCGTTGCCAGCAGCGTCACTCCGGTCAGCGGGACCGCCCGCGCGCCCGCGGGGCGCGTCTTCTCGTGGACCATCACGCCGGTCAGGAGAGCCATCCAGATCAGGCTCGCCACGCCGGCCGCGAACATCACGAACATCAGCGCCCAGCAGCAGCCGACGCAGTAGATGCCATGGCGCGCGCCGAGGCGGAAGCCACCGCGGGGTCCGCGCTCGTAGAAGCGCAGCATGAACTGGGCCGGGTGCCGGCACTTGTCGAGGCAGGCGTCCTTGAGCTTCGTGAACTGGAACAGGCCCGCGAGCGCCAGCACCGACGGGCCGATCAGCCACTGCTGGTCGTTCAGCCACTCGAACGAGTCCACGCTGCGGTGCACGCCCAGGTCGAAGAGAAGCGCGACCGCACCGAAGGCCGACCACACGACCGCGTAGCCGCCGAGGAAGGCCCACATCGAGGCCCGCGGGCGGGGCTGGGCCGCCGAGGCCGAGGCGAACATCCGAATGAGCGGCAGGCTCGACGGCAGCATCATCGCGGCGATCATCACCTGCCAGGACAGGAGGAAGATCAGCATCGCGAGCTCGAGCGGTGGCCCGTTCTCGAGCAGCACGTCGTGGTGCGCGTAGTGCGCCACTCCCCCGGCCTCCGCCGCGATCGCCACCGCCCAGGCGAGGGCGATCGCAACCACGACGGGGGCCGGGACGCCGCCGAGCCGCGCCGGCGCCGGCGCGGCTCCGATTCGGGCGGTCACGTCTACTCCCCCCGGTAGTCGATCTTCCAGTCGGACTGGATGGCGTTCTTGCCGTCGTACTCCCACTGGTAGCCGTGCTCAGGGATGTCGACCTTCTGGTGGTCGGCCTTCGACACGTATGCCGGCGAGCCGGGCACCGTGGAGAAGATCGAGTTGTTGAGGGTCGTCGTGGTCCCGTCGGGGCCGGTGTAGGGATGCATCGAGCAGTCGATCTTGTCGCCGACCTTGAGCGTTCCCGCGCCGTCGACGATCTCGTGGGCGATCGGGTGCCGCTCCACGCCCACGACCTCGCCGATGAGCTGCGCGAGGTCCGCCAGCGGACCGCCGAGCTTGCCGCTGAAGGCGTCGAGCATCGCGTCCGCCTGCTCGTCCGTCGCCTTGTCGTCGAGGATCACCAGCTGGCGCCAGTTGCCCTCGAGCACATTGCCCGGAATGAGGACCGCGCTCACGAGCGTCAGCCCGCTCACGTCGACTCCACGGATCGTGCCCTTGTCGAGGTTGTAGGCGACGATCGACTCGCACGTCCCGTAGTCGGGGTCCTCCCCGATCCAGCACGGACAGAGCGTCTCGCACGAGCAGACCTCCAGCAGGGATCCCTCCAGCTGATAGCCGGCGGCCGTGGCCGCAGGCCCCTCCTGCGTGGCTGACATTTTCAGCCCCCTTCTCGTCGTGCCGCCGCCGCGGCTATCTACAACAGCTCGGCGATCCGCTCCGCAGCGCGGCGCGCACCGTCGGTCTCCACCGGCAGGTAATCGACCTCGCGGCCGATCTCCTCGGCGATCGCGGCGGCGATCGCCTCCGGAGGCGAGTCCTCGAAATCCATCCGCCGCCCGGCGCCATAGCGCTCCAGCCGGTGATGGACATGAAAGTTCTGCTCGAAGTGGTGCTTGAGCGGGAAGTAGATGAACGGCCGCCTGTTGGCCGTCAGCTCCATCGCAGTCGTCAACCCTCCCTGGACCACCGCCAGATCGCAAGCCGCCAGATGCTTGTAGAGGTCGTGAACATAGGCACGGACCTCCAGCCCTTCGGCCGCCGGCAGCGACGCCGGGGCGATGCGCGGGCCGGCCACCACGATCATCCGCAGCTCGGGCAGGTCCCGCTTCGCGTCTGGATAGGCGGCCATCACCTTGCGGAGCAGAGCCTCACCAACGCCCGAGCCCCCGACCGTGACGATGCACACGCGCTCGTCGGGGCCGTAGCCGAGCTCCGCGCGGAGCGCCTCGCGGTCCGCGACCGGCTCGAAGCCGGTCACGTAGCCGGCGAAGTCGAAGTTGGCCTCGGTCCAGTCGCGGATCGCCGGCAGCTCGGGGCCGAGGTCGTCGGGCACGATGTCGTCGGGGTTGCCCACGAACAGCGCCCGATCGCGAACCCGGCGGAAGCGATCGATGTGCTCGACCATCTCGGCGTTGTAGTCGGCCGTCAGGAAGGCCTCGTGGTCGCCGCCGTCCTCCATCGGCAGCCAGCCGACGAAGTCGGTCAGCCAGACGTACGCCGCGCGCTTCAGCTCCGGGTTCTCGTGCAGGTAGTAGTCGAGCTCCCAGGCCTCGTCGCCGATCCAGAGGTCGTACTGCTCGGTCTCCGCCAGATCGTGGAAGACCATGAAGTTCGAGACGAGGATCTCGTCCATCCGCCGCCAGGCCTGGAAGCAGTGCAGGTCGTGCTCCGCCGACTCGGACTCGATGTGATGCGACTCGTTCGCCAGGTGCCCGCTCGCGGGATGGATGCGCTCGCCCTCGGCCTCCAGTACACGGGTGACCGGGTTCTGCGCCAGCCAGTCGATCTCCAGGTCGGGATGCAGCTTGCGCAACTCCTTCGCGATCGCCAGGTCGCGGCGCGCGTGGCCGAGTCCGATCGGCGACGAGACGTAGAGGGCGCGCTTCCGCCGGGACCGGCCGCGTGCCCACCCGCGCGGACGCGCGGGCTCAACGAAGTCGCGCAGCAGCAGGTTGACCTTTACCGGGTCGCGGCCGTGCGGGGAGTGGCCGGAGCCCTCGAGGCTGACGAGCGGAGCTCCGGCCAAGGTCGCGAGTCTCGCGCCGGAGTCGTGGGGCCGCACGGCGTCGTCGCGACCGTGTATGACGAGCATCGGGCAGCGGATGCGGTCCACCAGCGCGCGCACGCTCTCCTCGTCGGGAAGCCGGGAGGCGAGCTGGCTCGCGACGAGCGTCTCGGGGTCGGTCTCGAGGGCCCAGCCGACCGCATCCTCGACCTGCTTCGTGGAGTGCGGCTCCGTGAAGATCCGGCCCATGAAGAACTCGACGAAGTCCTCGTAGTGCTCGAGCCAGTAGTTGCTGTTCCACTTCTCCCAGCCCTCGTAGGAATCGCGGGGCTCGCTGAACGTCCGGGCGGCGTCCGCCCGCGGCGCGGCCGGCGCCAGCGGCAGCGCGGGCGCGATGAAGACCATCCCCGCGACGCGCTCGGGGTGGTTCGCGCCGAGATGGAGGGAGCGCTCCGCACCCCGGGACACCGAGACGAGCACGGCCTGCTCCGTGGCGGTTGCGTCCATCACGGCGAGGGCATCGGCCGCGAACTCCTCCTCGACGTAGGCCTGCGGCTCGCCCGGGCGGTCGGACTTGCCGTTCCCGCGGGGATCGCAGGTGATCACGCGGAAATGGCGCGCGAGGTAGGGGATCTGCGCCTTCCAGTAGCGCGAGTGGACGATCGTCCAGGTCGGCAGCAGGAAGACCGTGTGCTCTCCCTCTCCGTACGCCTCGTAGAAGATCCGGACGCCGTCGCGCTCGACGTAGCCCTGGGCGTCGGGATAGCGCGCCCGGGTCTGCTCGTTCGGCGGCGCGATCACGCTCACGGCAGCATCTCCGCGAGTCGCTCCGCCGCCCGGCGCGCGCCGTCGGTCTCCACCGGCCGGTAGTCGACCTCGCGGCCAATCTCCTCCGCGATGGCGGTGGCGATCGTGTCGGGCGTCGACTCGTCGAAGTCCATGCGCCGGCCCGCGCCGTAGCGCTCGAGCCGGTGATGGACGTGGAAGTTCTGCTCGAAGTGGTGCTTGAGCGGGAAGTACAGGAACGGGCGGCGATTTGCCGTCAGCTCCATCGATGTGGTCAACCCGCCCTGGACGACCGCCAGGTCACACGCCGCCAGGTGCTTGTAGAGGTCGTGCACATACGCGCGTACCTCGAGGCCGTCGGCGGAAGGCAGCGTCGCCGGATCGATCCGCGGTCCCGCCACGACGATCATGCGCAGTCCCGGGACATCGGGTTGCGAGGCGATGACCTTGCGCAGCAGGTGCTCGCCGACGCCCGAGCCGCCAACCGTGACGAGGCACACCCGTTCGTCCGGGCCATATCCGAGCTCGGCGCGCAGGCGCTCGCGGTCGGCGACCGGCTCGAAGCCCGTCACGTAGCCGGCGAAGTCGAAGTTGCGCTCGGTCCAGTCGCGGATCAGCGGCAGGTCGGGCCCCAACCGGTCGCCCACGATGTCGTCCGCGTTGCCGACGAACAGCGCCCGGTCGCGCAGCGTGGGGCTGGCCGCGATGTGCTCCACCATCTCCGCGTTGTAGTCGGCGGTGAGGAAGGCCTCGTGGCCGCCGCCGTCCTCCATCGGCAGCCAGCCGACGAAGTCGGTGAGCCATGCGTAGTGCGCCTTCTTCAGGTTCGGGTGCTCGTGCAGGAAGTAGTCGAGCTCCCACGCCTCGTCGCCGATCCAGAGGTCGTAGCGCTCGTCGCGCACGACGTCGTCGAAGACCATGAAGTTCGCCGCCAGGATCTCGTCCATGCGGCGGAAGGCCTGGAAGCAGTGCAGGTCGTGCTCGGCGGACTCCGACTCCATGTGGCCCGACTCGTTGGCCAGGTGCCGGCTCGCGGGATGGATGGTCTCTCCCTCGGCCTCGAGCACCCGCGTCACCGGGTTCTGCGCCAGCCAGTCGATCTCGAGTCCCGGCACGAGCGTCCGCAGCTCCTTGGCGATCGCCACGTCGCGGCGCGCGTGGCCCAGCCCGATCGGCGAGGAGATGAAGAGGGCGCGCTTTCCCGGCCGCGGCCGGCCGTTGGGCGAGCGCGGCGGCGCCGGCCAGACGTCCTGCTCCAGGAACTCGCGGACGATCCGGTTGTAGGCCACGGGCTTGCGGGACGGAGGGATGTGCCCGACGCCCTTCATCTCGACCAGCCGGCCTCCGGTCTCCTTGGCGATCCGCCTCGCGTCGGCCATCTTGCAGACGTTGTCCCTGGTGCCGTTGACCACGAGCACGGGGCAGCGGACCCGGCGGAGGCGCTCAAAGAGCTCGCCGCGCTTGTGCATCGTGCTCCCGGCGAGGGTCGACAGGACGGTCGGGCCGTCCGTCTCGAGCGAGTACTCGATCCCGCTCTCGATCGGGCGAGTGGAGTGGGCTTCGGGGATGCACTTGCGCACCCACCACTCGGCGCTGGCGGCGTAGTCCTCCATGACGAAGTCGGGGTGCCAGCGACCGAAGGGGCTCAGGGCCGCGAGCGGCTTGAACAGCGGCTTGTCGATCATTGCTATCGACGGACGCCAGTGGAGCTGACCGGGCAGGCTGACCGGCATGAAGGGGCCGGTGAAGATCGCCCCCTCGACGCGCTCGCCGTGGTTGGCGGCCAGCTCGAGCGCCCACTGCGCGCCGCGCGAAAGGCTGTGGATCACGGCCCGGTCGGTGCCGGTCTCGTCCATTACGGCCAGGCAGTCGAGGGCGAACGCGTCGAAGTCGTAGGCGCGCGGGTCCCTGGGCCGGTCCGACTTGCCGTTGCCGAGACCGTCGAAGGTGAGGACCCGGTAGTGGCGCGAGAAGTAGGGCATCTGCGCCTTCCACAGCCTGGAGTGGATCAGCGACCAGGTCGGGAGGAAGAAGAGCGTTTGCTCGCCCTCGCCGTAGACCTCGTAGAAGAGCTTGCGCCCGGCTCGCTCGGCGTAGCCCTGCTCGTCCGGATAGCGGGCGCGCGACGGCTCGGCCGCGGGCGTGGCTGCGGTCAGCGCTTCCACGTGACCTCCCAGCGAAGCTGCTCCAGCGGGGCCTCGCGCTCCAGTGCGGGGACCTGGGTGCGATAGCTCTCGACCGCGGCGCGCTTGCTCTCGAAGGCCTCGTCGTCCAGGCGCTGAACGCTCGGCCGGAGCGCGTCCGGGTCGAGGCCGGCCTCAGCCATCCGCTGCCGCCAGGCCGCGCCGACGTCGAGCCCGCCCCCCCGCTCCTCCTCGCCCGTCACCCAACCGGGCAGGCCCCAGATGCCGGCGTGAGGGTGGTCCGCGTAGAGGATCGTGTCGGCGCGCAGCTCGAGGGCCGCCTGGCGCACGAGGCGGTGGTCATCCCCGAGGAAGACGCCGAGCGGCGCGTATACCTCGTCGGCGTCGCGGACGTGGTCGACGATGGTCTCCGTAACCGGCGGCCGGGCCCCGTTGCGCCGGTACTGCTCGTCGAGGAGGTCGAGCCTCACGGCTTCCGCCCCCGCGAGCCCCAGCGCTGCGTCGTCCTCGTCGAAGCGCTCGAGCATGCGGGCCGCCGAGTCGCCGTTACCCGTGAGGCTGTCCCACCAGCCGCCGGTACCGGGGTCCGGAACGCCGGCGAAGACGCTCACGACCTTGGCGCCGTCCAGGAGGTGCCAGCAGGACAGCACCGCGTCATCCAGATGTGGCGAGAGGACGACTCTGTGCGGACCCATGCGGCGACCCTAGATCCGGCGTAAGCGCCGTTCCACCTAATTCTGGACTGAGCCGCGAGCCCTCAGCGCGTCCAGGTCCCGAACGGTGATGCGCCGTCGCTCGGTCTTGATCCAGCCGAGCTCGCGGAGCGTACGGAGAGCGCTCGCCATTCCGGCTCGCGATACCGCGGCCCAGCCGGCCAGCTCCTCCTGGCTGACGGGCAGGGCGATGCCGATTCCGTCGTTGGTCGGTTCGCCGTAGCGCTCGGCCAGCTCCGCGATGCGCGCGGCGGTCCGTCCAACGCTGTCCGATGCGCCGAACTCGATGCGCTTGCGGTCGGCGTCGCGGAAGCGCCCGCTCAGCATCCCGAGGAGCTCGAGCGCAAGTCCCGGCTGCTCGAGCAGACGACGGAAATCCGCGACGGGGACGAGGAGCGCCTCCACCGGCTCGATCGCGGTGACCGAGCTCGAGCGCGGCGCCTGGTCCAGCGCCGAGAGCTCGCCCACCAGCTCACCGGGCCCGCGAAGGTCGAGGAGCGTCTCGTGACCCTCCGAGTCGGTGTGCGTGACCTTTACGCGGCCCGCCGCGATCAGCACGACGCTGTCGCCGGGATCGCCCTCGTGCAGCAGCCGCTCGCCGGCCCGGAAGCTGACCTTGCGGCCGTGCTCGCGCAGCGCCTCAAGCACTTCGCGACCGTATCCGACCGGGAGGAGGAGCACAGCCCGATCGCCGATCGGGCGAGCACCGGACTAGCCATACACTCTGCGGGTGGCCGACTCGCGCGTTTGCCACGCCTGCGGACGCTCGAACCCGGATGACGCTCGTTTCTGCTCGGGCTGTGGCTCGGCGCTGGCCGACGAGGCACCCCAGCGCGAGGCGCGCAAGGTCGTGACGGCGCTGTTCGCGGACGTGGTCGGCTCGACGGCGCTCGGCGAGCGGCTCGATCCGGAGGATCTCCAGGCGATCGTGGGCGAGGGCGTGGCTCGGGCGGTGCGCGCGACCGAGGCGCTCGGCGGCCACGTGGAGCGGATCGCGGGCGACGGCGCCCTGGTGATCTTCGGCGCCCCCGTTGCGCACGAGGACGACGCGGAGCGTGCCGTGCTGGCCGGGCTCCGCCTGCTCGAGGCGATCGACGTCTACTCGCGCGAGCTCGCCGAGGAGCGCGCGCTCGAGGGCTTCGCGGTACGCGTGGGCATAGAGACGGGCCTGGTCGTGCTCGCGCCCGTCGGCGGCGCGCGGCCGGTGGAGTTCACCGCGATGGGCGACGCCATGAACACCGCCGCTCGCCTGGAGGCGGCCGCCGAGCCGGGTTCCATGCTCGTCGGGCCACACACCTTCGACCAGGTCGAGTGGGCCTTCGACTGGGACGAGCCGGTCGAGCTGAACCTCAAGGGCAAGGCCGAGCCGGTGCGCGCGCACCGGCCGCGAGGGCCACGAGCCGTGGGCTCCCGCCGGGCAGAGCTGGGGCGGATACGGCTCGTGGGCCGCGAGCAGGAGCTCGACGCGGGCCGCAGGGCACTGGACGAGCTGCTCTCGGGGACCGGCGGCATCCTGCTCGTGAGCGGCGAGGCGGGGCTCGGCAAGACCCGCCTCCTCGGAGAGCTCCGCCGCCGGCTCAAGCGCTCGAGCTCGGCCGCGGGCCTCCCCACCTGGCTCGAGGGCCGCTGCGTGTCCTATGGCGAGCGCCTCCCCTACCTGCCCTTCCAGGGGCTGCTCCGCGACTGGCTCGGCGCGACGCTCGAGGATGACGTGACCGACCTCTTCGACGAGCGGCTCGCCGGCCTGTTCGGCGAGCGCGCGGCGGAGCTGAGGCCGTTCCTCGGCTCGCTGCTGGGCCTCAGCACCGGAGGGGAGAAGAGCGGGCTGCAGCCCGACGACCTCCAGCGGCGCGTCTTCGGGGCGTTCGCCGAGCTGCTCGAAAGGCTGTCGGCCACAGGTCCGCTGCTGCTCGCGGTCGACGACGTCCACTGGGCGGACGCCGCCTCGCTCGGCCTGCTGAACCACCTGCTCGAGCTCCCCGGGCGGGCGCCGGTGCTGCTGGTGCTGGCCGGAAGGCCCGAGCCCGGCCACGGCTCGCAGCAGCTCAGGGGGGCCGCGCTTCGCCAGCGGGCGCTCCTCGTGGAGCTCACAGCCCTGACCCGGGAGGCCGATCGCGAGCTCCTCGCGGAGCTCGTGGGGGGCGCCGGGCTTCCCGAGGACCTCGAGCGGCTCGTGCTCGAGCGGGCCGAGGGCAACCCGCTCTACCTCGAGGAGCTCGTCCGCTCGCTCGTGGACGCCGGCGCGCTCATCCGCGAAGGCGACGCCTGGCGCTTCGAGCGGGAGGTCGAGGTGCAGGTACCGGAGAGCGTCGAGAAGCTCGTCCTCTCACGCGTCGACCTCCTGTCGCCCGACGCGCGCGAGCTCCTGTCTGCGGCCTCCGTGCTGGGCCGGCGGTTCACCAAGCGGCTGCTGGTCGAGATCGACCAATCCGGCGACCGGTTGGACGAGCGGATCGGCGAGCTGCTCCAGGCAGATCTCGTCAGGGAGCGGCGTCGCGGCCCGGAGACCGAGTACCGCTTCCGGCATCACCTGATCCAGGAGACGACCTACAACAGCGTGCTCAGGCGGCGGCGGCAGGAGCTGCACCGCCTGGCGGCCGAGGCGATCGAGCGTGTCTTCGTGGAGCGGGGAGACGAGCTGCTCGGCGTGCTGGCCCACCACTGGCGCTCAGCCGGCGAGCTCGAGCGTGCGTTCGAGTACCACGCGCGCGCCGGCGCCGCCGCCTGGAGGATCGTCGCGCCGAAGGAGGCGATCGAGCAGTACGGGGCCGCGCTGGACGCGGCGGAGCAGCTCGGCATGGAGGACGCCCGCGTCCGGCGAGTGCGGTTCGAGCGCGGCCGCTGCCGCTTCTTCAGCGGCGACGTCGCGGGACAGGACGACATCGAGGCGGCGCTCGAAGAGGCCCGGCGAGCGGGCGATCACAGGACCGAGATCGAGGGCCTGACCCTGCTCAGCCTCGTTCGCCACGGCGGCTACCGGAACGCCGTGGCGCTCGGCGAGCGCGCCGTGGGCATCGCCGGGGAGATCGGCGACGAGCGGGCGCGCGCCCGCTCCCTGTCCCGGCTCGCGATCCTCAACGCCAACCGCCTGCGGCTCGACAGGGCGCTCGACGAGGGACGTGAGGCCCTTGCGATCGCACGCTCGGGCGACGACGAGGAGATCGTCGGCCTCGCCCTCGACGGCCTCAAGCTCGCGGAGCTGAAGCTGGGTGAGCTCGCCGAGGTCGAGGCTCATTGCGACGAGTTGCTCGCGCTACACCGCCGCCGGGGTGATGCCTTCTACCTGTCATTCGCCCTGCTCGAGTCCGCACAGCCCCCGCTGGCCCGCGGGGATCTCGACGTGGCGCTCGCCAGGGCCGAGGAGGCGCTGGACCTGAACCGCAAGCTCGGGGACCGCAACGACGAGGCCCTGTTCCTCGACACGCTCGCCTGGGTTCACCGCGCCCGAGGCGACTACTCGCACGCGCTCGCGCTCGGCCGAGAGGCCAAGGCCCGCGCGGAGGACGCCGGGCACGGCGAGTGGCTCGCCTGGGTCTCGGCAAGCCTCGGCTGGATCCTCCTCGAGCTTCGCAGCGCCTTCGAGGCGGCAAACGTCCTCGGCGCCGGCGTAGTGGCCGCGCGTTCGGACGAGGCCACGGGCGAAGAGCTCCGCTGCACGGCGCACCTGGCTTGGGCCCAGTGGCTGCTCGGCAACCGCGACCGCGCGCTGGCCCTGGCCGATGAGGCGACCCGGATGCTCGACGACGTGACGACGCCTCCGGGCGGGGCGTGGCTGTTCGGCTCGCAGGCTCAGCTCGCGCTCGCCCAGGTCAGGCTGGAGAGCGGCGATCGCGCGGCGGCGGGCGAGATCGCCATCCCGCTGGCCGCCGCCGCGGAGCGAGTTGGCTGGCAGGAGGTCCTGGCGGGCGCCAACCTGATAGCCGCCGGCTCCCAGACGAAGGCGGACGCGGCCATACCGCTCCTCGAGCGGGCCCTCGAGGCGGCCGATCGCGCCGGGAGCTCCGCTCTCGGCTGGGAGACACGGCTCGAGCTTGCCCGGTTCAGCGGTGATGACCGGTATGCCGCGGAGGCGAGGGACCGGGTGGAACATGCGCTCGCCGGACTCGGCGACGACCCCGCGGCAGCGGCCCTCGCGGCCGCGCTCCTGCCCGCGGCGACCGCTGGATAGCCTGCCCGGTCCATGGCCGACGTCCAGCCTCTTCCCACGCTCCGCTACGACCTGAACTCCGTCGGCTCTCTCGAGGACGTGATCGCGCCGCCGTACGACGTGATCGACGACGAGCTGCGCGCCCAGCTGGCCGCCCGCAGCCCGTTCAACGTGGTGGAGATCGACCTGCCGCGGGCGCCCGAGGGCGGCGATCCCTACCTGAACGCCGCCGACACCTTCCAGGCCTGGCGGCAGGAGGGCGTCCTCACCCAGGAGCGCGAGCCCGCCCTCTGGGTGCTCCAGCAGGAGTACACGGCGCCGGACGGCTCCGAGCGCACTCGGCAGGGCTTCTTCGCGCGCGTACGCGTCGAGGACTACGGGCCGGGGCGGATCCGCCCTCACGAGCGCACGCATCCGGGCCCGAAGGAGGACCGGCTGCGCCTCACGCGCGCGACCCGGGCCAACCTCTCCCCCATCTTCAGCCTCTTCCCGGATCCCGAGGGGCGCGCCGCGGAACTGATCGCGGAGGGCACGAAGGGAGAACCGTTCGCCCAGGCCACCGACCTCGACGGGACCAGGAACACGCTGTGGCGGCTCGACGAGTTCGCCGAGCTGCAAGAGGCGCTCGCCGACGCCGAGCTCCTGATCGCCGACGGCCACCACCGCTACGAGACGGCGCGCGTCTACGCCGAGGAGGTCGGCGGCGAGGGCCCGCACCGCTACGTGCTGATGCTGCTCTGCTCGCTGGCCGACCGCGGGCTCACGGTCTTCCCCACCCACCGGCTGCTCACGGGCCTCAAGGAGAGCCCCGAGAAGCAGGAGGCGATCCGCGACGTCCTCACCGCCAACTTCGACCTCGAGGAGATCACGGCCGACCAGCTCGAGCCGAACGGCAGTGGGATCGCCTTCGGCTACATGGACAGCCACTTCCGCAAGCCCTACCGGGTGACCCTCAAGGACCCGGCGATCGCCGACGCCGCACTGGTCGGCAAGCCCGAGGCCTATCGCCGCCTCGACACGGCGGTGCTCGAGGCGCTCGTGCTCCGCGGTGCTCTCGGAATGTCCGAGGACGACATCGCCCACCTGCGCGGACTCGACTACTCGAAGGACTTCGACGACGCTCGCGCCGCCGTGGAGAGCGGGCGCGCCGACGCCGGCTTCTTCCTGCGAGCGACGCCCGTCGAGCAGGTCCAGGCTGTCGCGGATGAGGGAGAATCGATGCCGCCGAAGTCGACCTACTTCTTCCCGAAGATCCCCACCGGCCTCGTCTTCAACCTCCTCGAGCAGTAGTGAAGATCTACACGCGCAAGGGCGACGACGGGACCACCGGCCTTTGGTACGGCGGCCGCGTGGAGAAGTTCGCCGGGCGGCCCGAGGCCTACGGCTCGGTGGACGAAGCCGCGTCGGCGCTCGGGATGTGCCGCGCCGCGAGCGAGGATGGCAGCGAGCTGGGCGAGGACATCCTCCGGATCCAGCGCGAGCTGTTCGTGGCCGGGGCCGAGCTGGCCACGGCCCCCGAGGCCGCCGAGCGGCTCGAGCCCGGCGTCTCGAAGGTCACGCCGGACATGGTCGACCGGCTCGAGTCCGACATCGACCGCTACATGGAGCGGGTCGACCTGCCGCCCAAGTTCGTGATCCCGGGCGGCACCGAGCTGTCCGCCCGCCTCGACGTGGCCCGCTCAGCTGTTCGCCGGGCCGAGCGCCGGGTAAGCGCGCTCAGGGCCGATGGCGAGCTGGCGGACGACACCGTCCTCCGCTACCTCAACCGCGTCTCCGACGCGCTGTTCGCGATGGCCCGCTTCGCCGACGAGCCCGAGCCCGAACTCTTCGAAGGGAGATCATGAAAGCCACCGCCCGGCGCCGCAACGGCAGCTTCACCCACGAGGTCGACGTGCGCGAGCACAGGCTGACCTCGGACGAGCCGGAGGACAGAGGGGGCCACGACGACGGGCCGAGCCCCCAGGAGCTGCTTGCCGCGAGCCTCGCGTCGTGCACCGCCATCACCATCGAGATGTACGCCGAGCGCAAGGGCTGGGACCTCGGCGATGTGGTGGTTGACGTGAATTACGAGCCCGCCCAGCGCGGCTCGCCGACCAAGTTCAAGATGAACATCAAGCTGCCCAAGGAGCTCCCGGAGGAGCAGCAGGAGCGGGTCCTGCAGGTTGCCGCCAAGTGCCCGGTCCACCGGACGCTGGAGGGCGAGGTCATGTTCGAGGAGGACATAGAGCTCGTCTGAGCCTGCGCCGTTAAAGCGGCCTGGACGAATTGCCGATGCGGTGAGGGTGAGGGCGCGGACTCGCATCACCCTTCTGTGGGCGCTTGGCGCGGGCGCCGCCTACTTCGCCGCAGCCCGGGCCGGAACCCTCCTCGTCGCCGATCCTGACGGCATCGCGGCCGTCTGGCTGGCAAGCGGCGTTCTGGCCGCGGCGCTGCTCGCCACGGACTCGCGCAGGTGGCGCGCCATCGCGGTCGCGACGCTGGTCGCCGCGGCCGCGTCGGTGCTGGTCGACGGCGGCGACCCCACCCCCGCCACGGCCGTCGCCGCGGCGGCCGGCTGGGCGGAGGGCCTCCTGGCGGTGGCGATCCTGACGCGGCTCGCCCACGGGCGGCCGTCCCTCACTCGTCTGCGGGACGTCGGCATCCTGATCGCCGCGGCGCTGATCGCCTGCGCGCTGGGCGCCCTCGCGGGAGCCGCCGCGCTTGCATCGGAGGCCGGGGAACCCTTCGGCTCCACCTGGCTCACCTGGTGGAGCGCCGACGCCGTGGGGATCCTGGCCGTGGCCCCGATCGGCATCTCGCTCCGCGAGGCGCGCGGCCGGCCGAGCCGCCGGGCGCTGGCCGAGACGATCCTCCTCCTCGCCGCTACCGTCGGCGTCGCCGTCCTCGTCTTCGGCAGCGATCCGAGCGTCGGCGGGGTGCGCAGCGCCCTGCCCGCCACGCTGGCCCTGCCCCTGCTCGTGGTCGCCGCCGTCCGGCTCGGGCCGATCCCCACCAGCCTCAACGGGTTGGCCCTCACGCTCATCGCGGCCCGGATGACCATCGAGGAGCACGGGCCTTTTGCCAACGCGATCGCCTCCACCTCCGACCGGCTGCTCGGCATGCGGACGTTCCTCGCCGTGGCGCTCGGCACCTCGCTTGCCGCGACCGCGCTGGCCTCCGAGCGCCGCCGCGCCGTCCGCGAGCGCCGCGCCCAGGCCGACCGGCTCGAGCGCGCGGAGCGCCAGCGCGACACCGAGCAGCGCCGCGTTCACGAGCTGATCGGGACCGCCTTCGACGCCGTGATAACGATCGACGAGGACGGGATCGTCACCGACTGGAACCCGGCCGCCCAGCGGGCCTTCGGCTGGTCGCGCACCGAGGCCGTCGGCCGCACGCTCACGGACACGATCGTGCCCGCCAAGCTCCGCCTTCCCTATGAGGCCACGCTCGAGGTCCTCCGCCGCTCCGGCGAGGTCTCCGGCATCGGCCAGCGGATCGAGCTCGAGGCGCGCGGCAAGTGGGGCCGGGAGGTGCCGATAGAGGTAACGCTCTCCTCAATCCGCGACGAGGGCCGGGTGAGCTTCCACCTGGTGGTCAACGACCTCTACGAGGTGCGCCGGCTCGAGCAGGAGCAGGCGACCGCGCGTGAGCGCATTGAGCTGCTCGAGGCCCAGGTGGGGGGCTCCGAGGACGAGCGGGTCCAAATCGAGGACGAGCTGCGCCAGGCCCGGCTCGAGGCCACCCGCGCCGAGCTGCTCCAGCGCGCCGCCGGCGCCGAGCACGAGCACCGCCTCGGCGAGAGCGAGCATGAGCGCCGTCGGCTCGAACGCAGCTTCGAGGACGCGCCGATCGGCATGGCCCTGGCCGACGCGAGCGGCCAGCTGACCCGGGTCAACGCGGCCCTCTGCGAGCTGACCGGCCTCCAGCGCGAGCACCTCGAGACGGCGACCCTCGAGCAGCTCGCGCACACGGACCATCGCGATCAGATTCGTGCCGGCATGCGGCCGCTGCTCGAGCGCCGCCGCGGGCGCTGGCAGGGCGAGGCGCGCCTGGTCGGCGCGCGCGGGAGCGATCTGCCGGTCGATCTCGGCATCACCCTGCTGCGCGAGCACGACGACGCCCCCTTCCTCCTCATCCACGCCGGGGACCTGCGCGAGCGCCGCCGCGCCCAGCAGCACGCGGCCTTCCTGGCCGACCACGACTTCCTCACCGGGCTTCCCGACCGCGCCTACATCGAGCGCCGGCTCGAGAGCATGGGGGGCGGCGCGCTGGCAGTGCTCGACCTCGACGGCCTCCGCTCCCTCAACGACGAGCTCGGCAGGGGGGCCGGCGACGCGCTCCTGGCCGAGGCGGGCCGCGCCCTGCGCGACCGCGTCCGCCGCAGTGACGCGGTGGCCCGGATCGGCGGCGACGTCTTCGCCGTCGTGCTCGACGGCGCCGAGGACGACGACGCGCGCGCCCTCGGCGACGAGCTCCTCGACGCGGTTCGCTCTCTGCGCGCCGTGGACAGGCGGCAGGTCAGCGCAAGCGCGGGCGTGGTGCTCTTCACCGGCGCGGAGGGCTTCAGCGCCGAGGAGCTGCTGCTCGAGGCCGAGCTGGCCGTTTATGACGCCAAGGAGGCGGGCCGCGACCGCATGGTCGTTCGCCGCGCCGCCGGCGCCCAGCGACGCAGCCGCGGCGGCGAGCAGGGTTGGGCCGAGCGCATCCGCGAGGCGCTCGCGGAGGACTGCTTCGTCCTGCATGCCCAGCCGATCGTGAGCCTCAAGGGCGATCCGCCCACCCGATACGAGCTGCTGCTGCGCCTGATGGGCGACGACGGCGACCTGATCCCGCCGGCCACCTTCCTCTACGTGGCCGAGCGCTTCGGCCTCGCCCAGGAGATCGACCGCTGGGTGATTCGCCAGGCCGCGACCATGCTGGCGCGCGCGCACGCCGAGGGCCGCGACCTTCGCTTCGAGGTGAACCTCTGCGCCTCGTCCGTGGCCGACACGGGCCTGCCGGAGCTGATCGCCCGCGAGCTGCACGCCGCCAAGGTCCCCGGCCCGGCGCTCTCGCTCGCCATCGACGAGGCCACGGCAATCGAGAACATGGAGTCGGTCCGGGTGCTGGCCCAGTCGCTCCGCAGCCTCGGCTGCGAGCTGGTGCTCGACCACTTCGGCTCCGGGCTCGCGTCCTTCCACTACCTCCAGCAGCTGGCCGTCGACTACGTGAAGATCGACGGCTCGTTCGTCAAGGACCTGCCCCACAACCGCGCCGGGCGGATGGTGGTCAAGTCCGTGGTCGAGGTCGCGGGCAGCCTGGGCTGCCGGACGATCGCCGAGCGGGTCGGCGACTCGGAGACGCTGGCCCTTCTCCAGAGCCAGGGCGTCGACTACGCCCAGGGCTTCTACGTCGGCCGGCCGCGCCCGGCCGTGGAGCTCGAGGTCGTCAGCGGCACCCCGCCTCCCGCCGGCGGCGGCGAGCTGCGCCAGAGCGGCTAACCGCTCGGGCGGCGCTCCCACATCTGGATCTCCCCGAAGGCCCGGTAGCCGAGCCGCTCGTACACGGGACGGCCGAGCTTGGTGGCCTGGAGGGTGCTGACGTCGCAGCCCCGGTCCCTGCCGTCGGCCAGCGCTTGCCGCATCAGCCCGGCCGCCAGGCCGCGGCCGCGCGCCTGGGGAACGGTGGCGACCCACCAGATGCTGCAGTCGCCGTCGAGGTCCATGCTCGCCACACATGCGGTCGCCTCGCCGTCCGACTGGGCGACGTAGGTGTGCGCCGGGTCGGCCGGGCCCTCGCCGATCAGCCGCTGGAACGAGTCGGTCGTCCCATAGGCGAGGTCGTTGACCCGCCCGAGGTCCTCGCGGACGGGCCGGGGGGCCGGCTCGGGGTCGCCCTCGCGAGGCGGCTCGATCTCGCTCAGCTCGGCGATCATGGCCGTGGGATTGGCGTCGAGCCGGTGGCCGGCGCGCTCGAGGAGATCGGCGGCGCGGCGGTGGTGCTCGGGGACCCAGACGGTCCAGGCCTGGACGCCGGCCTCCTCGTAGGCCTCGGCGAGCTCGTCGAGGGCGTCGGCGAGCGCCTCCTCGGTCTCGTAGGTCACCGAGTTGGGCAGCGAGCGCTCGGGAACCGCGGGGGTCACGGCCGCGACGACGCCGTCGAGTCGCAGGGTGCTGCCGCCCTCCGAGGTCTTGGGCATCGAGCCGAACGCCATCCGCATGCTCGCGAGCATGCGCTCCCAGGCGACGGCGTCGGCGGTCAAGCGCGCGAGCCGGCCGGCGGCGCGATCGCGCCGCCCGCGGCCTCGATCTCGCGAAGCGCCCGCTCCGAGTCGCCCGGCTGGACGTCGATGCCGCGCACGCCGGAGGGATCGACCGTCACCCGGAAGCCGAGCTTGAGCGCGTCGAGCGCCGACGCGCGCACGCAGTAGTCGGTGGCCAGGCCGACCACGGTCACCTCCTCGATTCCGTGCTCGCGCAGCAGCTTCTCGAGCTCGGAGTGCTCGAAGCCGGAGTAGCCCTCGTCCTCGGGCTCGGAGCCGACGTCGATCGTGTGGTCGACCTTCGAGTGGTCGAAGCCGTCGTAGAGCTCGGCGCCCGGCGTGTTCTGCACGCAGTGGGGCGGCCACGGCCCTCCCTGCTCCTCGAACGAGTCGTGGTTGGCCGGATGCCAGTCCCTGGTTGCGACCACGAGGTCGAAGTCGCCGGAGTCGACGAGCTCGGCCACGCGCGGCGCGATCTCATCGCCGCCCGTCACCGGCAGCGCGCCGCCGGGCACGAAGTCGTTCTGGAAATCGATGATCAACAGCCCCCGCTTGCCCATAGTTCAATGGTATCCGTGGGCGTCTCCCCGAACCGGCTGTCGGAGCTGCTCCTGACGCCCGAGGCGGCGGCCGAGCTGGACGCCCCGGGATCGACCGACGCGGCCGTCCTCATCCCGTTGTTTCCGCGCGACGACCACCTCGTCGCTGTCTTCACCGAGCGCCGCCACGACCTCAACCGGCACGCCGGCGAGATCTCGTTCCCCGGCGGGCGCCAGGACCATCCGGAAGAGGACCTCCGCCGGACCGCGCTGCGCGAGGCCGAGGAGGAGATCGGCCTGTCGCCCGACGACGTCGAGCTGGTCGGCGCGCTCCCACCGACCGGCACCTTCGTCACGAGCTACAAGGTCCACCCGTTCGTCGGCTTGATCGACCCCGGCCACGCCTGGACCCTGCAGGAGACCGAGGTTGCGCAGGTGCTCGAGCTGTCGCTGCCCGACCTGGTGCGCGGCTTCGAGTCCAAGCGGCTGCTCCGCAAGGGCGTGCCGATCAAGACACCCACCTACACGGTCGACGGCCACCTGGTCTGGGGCGCGACCGGGCGGATCGTCGAGAACCTGCTGGACCGGCTAGCGCCCGTCCTTTAGCTCGCGCTCCGCCTGTTCCAGCCACTCCAGGTGAGCGTCGAGGAAGGCGCGCGCCAGCCTGTGGTTGATGCGCAGGTAGCGCTCGCGGTGCGGTAGCTCCGCCGCAATCGACTCCCCCACCTCGAGGCCCTTCTTCTGCTCGTCGATCTCGGCGCGCAGCGCCGCGAGCCCCTCGAGAACCCTCTCCGGCTCCACGAGGTCGGTCGCCATCAGACGGACGACCGGCTCGGACTGGATCTTGGGCAGGGGCGCCGGCTGCGCCACCCACTCCGCCAGCGCCTCGCGCCCCTTGCCGGTCAGCTCGTAATGGGTGCGCTCACGGGTCCGGCCGGGCTCCTTGCGCGAGGAGAGGTAGCCGAGCTTCTCCAGCCGCTTCGGCTCGGCGTAGTACTGGCTCTCGGCCGCGGTCCAGTAGACGCGGCCCTGCCGCATCATCCGCACAAGGTCGTGCGGGCCGGCTCCGTTGCGCCCGACCAGGACCAGGATCACGTACGAGAACGGCGTCAGCCTTGCTCTTGACATAGCTCCGATTCAGAGGTTAGGATAACTCTGATTCGGAGTCTACCCCTTGGAGGAACCGATGTCATCCCTCTGGTTTTTGAACAACCTCGCCGAGATCCATCTCAGCGGCGACGAGACCGGCGACCGCGTCGGCATCGTCGAAGGCACCGGCGCGCCCGGCAACATGCCGCCGCTGCACGTCCATCACGACGACGTCGAGGGCTTCTTCGTCCTCGAGGGCCAGGTGACCGTGTACGTGGCCGGCGAGGAGCCGATCGTGCTCGGCCAGGGCGATTGGCTCACGGCGCCGCGCGAGGTCGCACACACCTACAAGGTCACCTCGGCAGAGCCCGCCCGCTGGCTGGCCGTGAGCGCGCCCGCGCGCTTCGACCGCCTGGTCACCGCGGTCGCCCAGCCCGCGGAGCGCGACGGGCTGCCGCCGGCGGACACGCCGATCGATGCCGACCACGTGGCCGAGGAAGCGGCGAAGCAGGGCATCGAGATCCTGGGCCCTCCCGGGGCGCTGCCCT
>DASXBA010000050.1:0-109173 GCA_036406475.1 Thermoleophilaceae bacterium
TCCTGGTCGGTGACCATGTAGGGCGAGATGTAGCCCTTGTCGAACTGCATGCCCTCGGTGAACTCGAGGTCCATGCCGAACGTCTGGCCCTCCTCGACGTTGACCACGCCGTCCTTGCCGACCTTGTCGATCGCGTCGGCGATCACATCGCCGATCTCGTCGTCGGCGGCGGAGATGGCCGCGACGCGCGCGATCTGCTCCTTGCCGGAGATCTCCGTGGACTGGTCGGAGATGCTCTCGACCACCTGGTCCACGGCCTTCTCGATGCCCCGCCGCAGCGCGAGCGGGTTGGCACCGGCGGCCACGTTCTTGAGGCCCTTGCGGACGATGTCCTGGGCGAGAACGGTGGCGGTGGTGGTGCCGTCGCCGGCCACGTCGTTGGTCGCCGTGGCGACCTCGCGGACCAGCTGGGCGCCCTGGTTCTCGAAGACGTCCTCGATCTCGATCTCGCGCGCGATGGTCACGCCGTCGTTCGTGATCGTGGGGGCGCCGAACTTCTTGTCGAGCACCACGTAGCGGCCCTTGGGACCGAGCGTGACCTTCACCGCGTTCGCGACGGAGTCCACGCCCGCCTCGAGCGCCCTACGGGCGTCGGCGTCGTACTTGAGCTCCTTGTGAGCCATTTCTTCTAGACCTCCGTATTAAGCGACCTTGGCGAGCACGTCCGACTCGCGGAGAACGAGCAGATCGTCGCCCTCCACCTCGATCTCGGTGCCGCCGTACTTGGAATAGAGGACCTCGTCGCCCTCCGAGACATCCAGCGGAATGCGATTCCCGCTGTCTTCGCTGAGCTTGCCGTCCCCGACCGCCAGGACCTTGCCCCGCTGGGGCTTCTCCTTGGCCGTGTCGGGGAGGACGATGCCGCTCGCGGTCGTCTCTTCTTCCTCGATTGCCTTGACGATCAAGCGATCGCCCAGGGGCTTGAGCTTCATCTGCCGAACCTCCGTCGAAAGTTTGCGAATTGGCACTCTGCGAGCGTGAGTGCCGGATTGGCACTCTAGCAAGGAGAGTGCCAATAACGGTCGCTAGGCGTTAGGCGCTAGTCGCTAGGAACGACCCAGGTCTGCAGCCCTAGCGACTTGCGACTAGCGACTCAGTTCTGGCCCGCCCCACCCCTGCGGAGCCGCTCCGCGATTTCGGGCGGCCGGTCGCTGATCTGGCTGAAGCGCACCACCGTGACGGTGTCGTCCATCTCGACCTTTCGGCCGTAGATCTGCTCCAGGAAGTGGACCATCTCGTCCAGGCGGCGGAACTCGGGGTTGTCGTGCTCGATGTCGCGCGGGGAGAGCTCCGAGACCTTCTTGATCTCGACGGAGTCGATCACCGCGTCGAATATCCGCTCGCGGGGCGAGTGCTGGAAGCCGACCGTGATCATCACGACCTCCCCCTTGCTGTACTTCTTGCTCTTGTCGCCCAGCCGGATCGTCGCGGTCTTTCGGCCGCGCTTGAGCTGGTCGACGAACAGGGGCGAGTAGAAGTTGAGGACGAACACGACGGCGGAGCCTACCTTCCGCGCCGCAGCGCCGACAGTGCCGCTTCCGCCATCTCCCGCTCGCCCTTGTAGGTGAGCTCGGCGGCCGCCTCCTCGAGCGGCATCCAGGCGGCCGACTGGACCTCGTCGTCGTGGTTCTCCACGCTTCCGGAGCGATAGCGGAAGAGGAAGAAGCTGACGATCTTCAGCACGCGATCGCCGTCGCGCCAGTACCAGTAGCGAATGTCGCCGAGCTTCTCGACGAGCTCGCCCTCGACGCCGGCTTCCTCACGTGCCTCGCGAGCGGCGGCCTCGGCGGCGGGCTCCCTGCCCTCGGGGTGACCCTTGGGCAGGGCGACCACGTCCTCGCGGACGCGGATCACGGCCACGAACGGCCGGCCGCGGAAGTTGCGGATCACGAGCCCGCCGCTCGAGAACTCGCGGATCACTCGTCCTCTTCGGGGACGAGCGGGACGAAGCGAACCGCGACGACCGCCTCCTCGCGGCCGTCGCGGAAGCGCATCAGGTGCTCGCGGCCCTTGCGTTCCACGGGGCAGACGAGCGTCCCGCCCGGCGCAAGCTGCTCGAGCAGGGGAGCCGGCGGCTCGTTGAGCGCGGCGGCGGTCACGGAGATGCCGTCGAACGGGGCCCGGTCCGGCGCTCCGCGGGTGCCGTCGCCCACGCGGACCTCGACGTTGTCGTAGCCGAGCCTCGCGAGGGTCGCGCGCGCCGGCTCGGCGAGGCTTTCGTAGCGCTCGATCGTCACGACCTCGTGGCAGAGCCGCGACAGCACCGCGGCCGCGTAGCCCGAGCCGGTGCCCACCTCGAGCACGAGCTCGTGACCCTCGAGATCCAGGAGCGAAGCCATGCAGGCGACGATCCAAGGCTGCGAGATCGTCTGACCCTCGCCGATCCGCAGCGCGCCGTCGCGGTAGGCGTCGCGGACCATGTCCTCGGGCACGAAGCGCTCGCGCGGCACCGCGCCCATCGCCGCCAGCACGCGCTCGTCCCCGATCCCGCGCCGCCGGAGCTGGCGCTCGACCATGCGGGCGCGCCTGCGCGCGAAGGGGTCGTCAGTGGATGTAGTTACGGAGCCGTTCCGGCTCATGCACGGTGACCTTCCCCCGCCCGAGCGTGACCACGCCCGCGCGCTCCAGGGTGGCGAGGAAGCGGCTTGCACTCTCCCGCGAGGTCCCCGCGAGATGCGCGATCTCGGCCTGCGTGGCCTCGATCAGGACCTCCGCTCCGGGCTCCCCCTCGGCCGCCCGGGCGATCGTCTGCGCCAGCAGCGCGCTGGCCACGCGGCCGGCGACGGTCTGGAAGGACTGCTGGAGCAGGCGCTCGGTGGTCCGGCTCACGCGCTCCGCCAGGGCGGCGAGCAGCTTGGTGGCGATGTCGGGGTTGCGCTTGATCAGGCGCTGGAGGTCGGGGGCGAGGAGAGCCACCGCGCTCGTCTCCTCGATCGCCTCGGCCGTGGCCGACCGCGGCTCGGCCCGGAACATCGCGAGCTCGCCGAACATGCCGCCGGCGCGCAGCTCCGCCAAGGCGATCATCCGGCCGTCCTGATGCTCGCGCGTGAGGATCACCGCGCCGTCCTTGATCAGGTAGCAGGTGTCGCCCGGATCGCCCTCGCGGAAGATGACCTCGCCCCGCTGCCAGGTGCGCGGTACGGCCACCTGCGCGACCTCGTCCAGCTCGCGCTCGGAGAGGTCGGCGAAGACCTCGGTCCGAGCAAGGAGCGCTGCCGTCTCCTCGCCGCTCGGCATACGGCGCATAATCTTGCACGGGATGGCAGTAGCCGGCCCGACCGTTACCGAGAGGGACGTCGAGGACGCGGCCACTCTGCTCGAGGGACGCGTCCGCGAGACGCCCATGCTGCCCGCGGGCGAGCTCTCGCGCCACGTCGGCGCGAGGACGCTCCTCAAGGCCGAGAACCTCCAGCTCACGGGCTCGTTCAAGGTACGCGGCGCGCTCAACACGATCGCCCGGCTGTCGCCGGACGAGCTCGACTGCGGCGTGGTGGCCGCGAGCGCCGGCAACCACGCGCAGGCGGTCGCCTGGGCGGCCCGCGGCGCCGGCGCCCGGGCGAAGCTCGTGATGCCGTCCACCGCCCCGCTGGCCAAGGTCGCCGCCGTCCGCGACTACGAGGGCGAGGTGAAGCTGGTCGAGGGGAGCTACGACGCCGCGGGCGAGGAGGCAGCGCGGGTGGCGGAGGAGGAGGGGCGCACGCTGATCCACGCGTTCGACCAGGCGAGCATCGTGGCCGGCCAGGGGACGGTCGGGCTCGAGATCGGCCGCCAGGACCCGGACGTCGGCCTCGTCGTGGTGCCGGTGGGCGGCGGCGGGCTCTCCAGCGGGATCGCGGTCGCCCTCGCGGGCCGGGCGCGCATCGTCGGCGTGCAGGCCGAGGAGCGCGCCGGCGCGACGATCTGCGACGGGATCGCGATCAAGCGCCCGGGAGCGTTCACGGGCCCCCTGGTCGAGCGCTTCCTCGACGAGCTGGTCACGGTTTCGGACGACGAGGTGGCGGAGGCGATGGTGCTGCTACTCGAGCGCTCGAAGCAGGTGGTTGAGCCGGCCGGCGCGGTGGGCGTGGCGGCGCTCCTCCACGGCCGCATCGCGGCGCCCGCCTCGGGCTCCGTCTGCGCGGTGCTCTCGGGCGGCAACGTGGACGCCTCGCTCCTGTCCGAGTGCATCCGGCTGGGCGAGACCGCCGCGGGCCGCCGGATGGTTATCGGCACCGTGATCCCCGACCGTCCCGGCGCACTGGCCGGCCTCCTGCGGCTGGTGGCCGAGCACGGCGCGAACGTCGTGGACGTCGAGCACCTCCGCGACGGCATAGACCTGCATGTGCGCGAGACCGCGATCAAGCTCGTGCTCCAGATCCGCGGACCCGACAACGGTCGCGAGATCGTCGAGGCCGCCCGGGCCGAGGGCTTCGCGGTCGCGGTGGAGCGGGAGGTCGTCTAGCCGCCGGCCGGCGCCGCTTGCGGGTACCCGAGACGTGTGAGAGGGTCCGCCGACCCGTGGCCGGCGACAAGACAGCCTTCCTCTTCCCGGGCCAGGGGTCCCAGAAGGTCGGCATGGACGCCGCGCTCAGGGAGAGCGATCCGGACGTCCTGCGCGGCTACCTCGACCGCGCCGACGAGATCTCCGGCCAGCCGGTCAGCCAGTACGTCGAAGAGGGGCCGATGGAGATGCTCACCCGCACCGACATCGCGCAGCCGGCGCTCTTCTCGGTGTCGATGGCGGTCCTGGACGTGGCCCGCGACCTCGGCATGAGCGCCGACTTCGTCGCCGGGCACAGCCTCGGCGAGTACACGGCCGCCGCCGTCTCGGGCGCGCTCAGCCCGGACGACGCGCTTCCGCTCGTGTGCGAGCGCGGGCGGCTGATGAACGAGATCCAGAACGAGCGCCCGGGGGCGATGGCCGCCATCATCGGCCTGCCGCGCGAGCAGGTCGAAGAGCTCTGCTCCCAGGCCTCCGAGGCCGGGCTCGTGGCGCCGGCCAACATCAACTCCGAGGCCCAGATCGTCGCCTCGGGCGAGGACGCAGGGATCGATCGGCTGGTCGAGCTGGCGCAGGAGGCCGGCGCCAAGCGCGCGCTGCGCCTCCAGGTTGGCGCCGCCTTTCACAGCGAGTCGATGAAGCCGGTGCAGGAGCAGATGGCGGCGAAGATGGACGAGCTCGACTGGTCGGATCCCGAGACGCCGCTCGTGGCCAACTGGTCGGGAGAGATCGTCACGACGGGCGACGGCGTCCACCAGGCGCTCGTCGCCCAGATCGCCAGTCCCGTGCTCTGGCTCGACTGCGTCCGCACCCTGCGCGAGGCCGGCTGCCAGAAGTTCGTCGAGCTCGGCCCCGGCCGCGTGCTCAGCGGGCTGGTCCGCCAGATCGACCCCGAGGCCGAGTTCGTGAACGCGGACTCCCGCGAGGCGCTGGCCGCCCTCGCGGCCTGACCCCTACTCGGCCGGCTTCAGCACCCAGCGACCCTCCTGCTGCGTGAGGGTCACGCGGTCCGCGCCGTCGGCCAGCTCGATCGTCGCTTCGCCGGCCTCCATGTCGATCCGCACCTCCAGCGAGACCACCGGTGGCGCCTCGGCGGCGGGCTCGGGCTCCGGCTCGACCGGGACGGGCGCCGGGGTGACCGTGTCCTGCGGCGGGCCGCTCGGCGGCGGCATCTCGGCCGGCTCGGGCTCCGGCTCGACCGGGACGGGCGGCGGGGTGACGGTCTCCTGCGGCGGTCCCGTCGGCGGCGGCATGTCCGCCGCGGGCGGCGGGGGCGGAGGAGGCGGTGGCGGGAAGGTGGGCTCGTCCGGCGCCGGCGGCTCGGCCGAAGGCTCGAAGGGCGCCTGCGGCTCGAAGGGCGGCGGCTGTGGCGGCTCGGGCGGCGCCTGCGGCTCGAAGGGCGGCGGCTGCGGCGGCCCGGGGGCGGGGGCCTGGGGGCCGGCGGCCGGAGCCTGCGGCTCGAACGGCGGCGCCTGCTCCTCGGCCGGCTTGACGAAGGTGTCGCCGCCCTGGGCGGGGCCGGGCTCCGGCGGGGCGGCGGGCTCGGGCTCCGGCGGCGCCGGGATGTCGCTGGGCACCCCCGCGATCCGCGTGGCGCCGAGGTCGTCCTGCGCGGGAGTGCCGATGTCGGGCGGCGGCGGCGGGGCGGGCTGCTCGAGGTGCACGAGCAGGCGCGTCCCTCCGACCTCCACGTAGTCACCGTTCACGAGCTGGTGCGGCGCCTGGAGGCGGTCGCCGTTTACGAAGGTGCCGTTCATCGAGCCGAGGTCCTCGATCACGTAGCCCTCGCCCGACCGGCTGACGCGCGCGTGCTGCCGGGAGATCTCCGGATCGTCGCCCAGCCGGCCCTCGACGGACGACGTGCGGCCGATCACCAGCTCCTCCTCGACGGCGATGTCGGAGCCCGTCGAGTTGCCCTCAACGGCCTGCAGCTTCAGCATGCGTCAACCCTCCGCGTCGGGTGGAGTGGGTGGGTCCCAAGAGTAGAACTCGCGCGCCTGGGCGTCCTTGGGCGACTTCCAGGTCTCCGGGTCGTACGGCGTGATGAACGCGTCCAGCTTGTCGCTGATCTCCCGGAACAGCGGATGGTCGCGCACCTGGTCGACCGCCTCGGCGAAGTCGTCGTCGGTCTCCACGTAGTGGACGTAGACGTCATCGAGCACGAACAGGCTGCGATGGCGAACGCCGGCCATGCGCGGCAGCTCGCTCTCGTCGGACTCGGCGAACAGCTTCGCCACTGCTTCTTCCGATCCCGGCTTGATCTTGGCGATGATGCAGCCGCGCTTGATCATCCTGCCCTTTCTCTCGATTTGCGGCGAGCGTAACCGATAGAGTCGCCCGTCTGGCAAAGGCCCGTTTCATCCTCGACGCGACCCTCAAGCCCGGCAAGGAGGACGAGCTCCTGGCCGCCTACGATGCGCTCGCAAGGCGCGTCGCAGAGGGTGTTCCGGGCCACATCTCCCATCAGCTCTGCCAGGGGATCGACCACCCCGAGCGCTGGACCATCACCAGCGAGTGGGAGGACGTCGAGTCCGCGCGGGCGTGGCTCTCCTCGGAGGAGCACCACGCGCTGATCGGGAAGCTGCGCGACCTCTGGGCCGGAGCCGAGCCGCTCAGCTACGAGGTGCGCGTCGAGACGACGCACTAGTCGTCGTCGCCGTCGTCGTCCTCGTCCGAGGACGCCTCCTTCTCGAGCCGCTCCTTGATGACGCCCATCTGCTCCTTGGTGTTCTTGTTCATGTAGTCCTCGGCCGTCTCGTCGTCGGCCGGGGCCTCCTCCTTCATCGAGAAGTCCTGGACCCAGCGCATCTTGGTGCCGCCGTCCTCCTCCTCGAAGTACCACTCGATGTTCATGTACTCGAAGGGGCCGGTCTCGATCCGCTTGGACTTCGACTGGTAGTTGTCCGGGTCGGCCACGCGCTCGGACGTCCAGCTCCAGACCTGTCCGTCGTACTCCGGGTCAGGGTGCGTCGTGAGCCGGAAGGTGACCTTGTCCCCCTCTTCCTCGAGCACCTCCGCCTTGGCGTACTCGCTGAACAGGTTCGGCCAGCTCTCGATGTCCATCATCCGGTCCCACACGAAGTCGCGCGGGGCGTCGATGACCACCTCGTTGTCGGTATGGGCTGCCACTACTCGCCTCCGTTCTGCTCGGACAGGCGCTGGTTGACGTACTCGATGCCCTGCCCGACCGTGGTGAGCTTGTCGGCGTCCTCGTCGGGGATGGAGAACCCGTATTCCTGCTGGATCGCGAGCTGGATCTCGACGAACGCGAGCGAGTCGAGGCCCATGTCCTCGAAGGTCGCATCGGGATCGTTCACGACGTTGTCCTCGGGCACTCCCACCCGCTCGACGAGGATGCGCTTCACGTCCTCGAAGGTGAATTCATCTGCCAAGGGGACTCCTCCTTACGTAGTGGTGACTCCTGCGAACTGCGGCCTGGCCAGCGCGGCCAGCTCGGGCACGCGCTCCTCCGCGGCCTCGCGGCCGGCGGCCAGAAAGAGATCGGCGAGGTCGAAGTCGCGCCAGCTGCCGGGGCCGAAGCGCGGCGTGATGGGAACGTCGGCCAGCGCGGTGTTGCGCTCGCTCGTGTCGAGCTGGGCCAGGTCCATCACCTCGAGCAGCGTATCCAGCATTCCGGGGCGCCGCAGGCGCTTTTCCTGGGGCTCCGGCGGCGCCTGCCCCGGCCACGCGTCGAGCGTCTCGCGGGGAATCAGGTTGACCGAGACGGTCACGTCGGCGCCGTCCTCGATCACGGCGCTCGTGGGTACCGGGTCGAGCGCGAGGCCGTCCACCAGGCGGTGACCGCCGAGCTCGTGGGGCGGGAAGACACCGGCCAGCGCCGTGGCGCCAAGCAGGGCCTCGTCGATCGGTCCCTCGCGCAGCGGCCGCGGCGCCCGGTCGGTCAGGTCCGCGGTCATGATGGCGAGTGGGATGAGCGTGTCGGCGAAGGTCCGGCCCGCCGCCAGCTCGCGCAGCAGCTCGACCATACGCTTGTGTCCGCTCGAGCCGCCGCTCATCGAGATCTTGAGGGTCTCGGCCACCACCTCGGGGGTGAAGGTGGAGCGCATCGACGCCTCGACCTCCGCGGCGCCCTGGCCGAACGCGATCCAGGTGCCGACGATCGCCCCGATGCTGCTGCCGCTTACGCAGTCGACCGTGTAGCCGGCCTCCTCGAGCACCTGAAGCGCCCCCACCAGCGCATAGCCCTTGGCCCCGCCCGCGCCGAGCGCCAGGCCGAGCTTGGTCCGGGCGAGGTGGCGGCCGAGCCAGGCGGAGTCGTCCGGCCGGCCGGGGACGGCCTTGAGCGCATCGCCCGGCGGCAGCTCGACGCCGGCGCCGAGCACGACCTCGATCGGCTGGCCCCTGACGCCATGCTGCTCGGCCACCGGCCCGAGCCTGTCGGCGTCCGCCTGGGTGGGGAGCACGGCCACAGTCCGGTCGACGTGGCGGAGGAGCTGCGGCAGCTCGTCCCCGTCGAGCGGATAGGTGACGATCACCGTCCGGCTGTCGCGCAGGAGAGGATCGAGGCGGTCGAGAGCGTCGGCGAGCGGCGGTGAAAGAACAGGGACGGGGCCCGGACTTGCAGCGACTGCCGCTTCGGTGTCCTCCGGCCGCCCGCCCACCAGCGCCACCGCCTCGCCGCGGCGGGCGCTCGCCTGGCGCGAGGTGGCCTCGGCCAGGCGCCGGGTGAGGATGCCGGTGAGGTTCTCGAGCATGCGCGGGAAGCGCGCGATCAGGGCCCGGAAGTCGTCCTGGCCGAGCTCGAGCAGGTCGGTGTCGACCGCGGCCCTGGCGGTCGACGAGCGCGGCTCGCCGGTGATGAGCGCGCCGGTGCCGAAGACCTCGCCGCTGCGGAGCTTGCCGACGAGCCGGCCCTCGTCGAAGATCGAGCGCGTCCGCACCTCTGGCTCGTGCGCCAGCGAGCGCAGCAGGTGAACGAGCCCGTCGACGACCACATACATGCTGTCGCCCGGCTCCCCCTCGCGCGAGATCACCGCGCCGGCCTCGAAGGAGCGGTAGTGCATCACCGCCGCCACCTCGAACAGCTCGGCGCCGTCGAGCCCGTCGAAGAGCGGCGTCTCCTCCAGCACGGCGGTGGGGACCGCGATCCCTTCGAAGGAGTTCGCTCTCTGGAAGTCGCGGTCCATGGCGTCAGGACCGCCGGGCCCTAGCCCGGCTTGCGCAGGACAAGCGCGCTGTTGAAGCCGCCGTAGCCCCGCGCGGCGATGAGGACCGTGCTCAGATCGGCCTTCTTGCTCGAGCCGGTCACGAAGTTCAGGTCGCAGCCCTCGGCGGGATCGTCGAGGCCGATCGTGGGCGGGATGACGCCGTCGCGCATGGCCAGCACGGCCGTGGCGGCGTCGAGCGAGGCGCCGCCCGCATAGAGGCGGCCGACCATCGTCTTGGGCACGGTCACCGGGACGTCCTTGCCGAGCACGTCCTTGATCGCCCCGGCCTCGATCGCGTCCCACTCGGGGACGCCGATGCCGTCGGCGAACACCGCGTCGACCTCGTCCGCCTTGACGTCCGCGTCCTTCAGGGCCAGTTTCATCGCGCGCGCGTACTGCTTGCCGTCGGGGGCGGGCTTGCCGTAGTGGTAGGCGTCGTTGGTGGCGCCGTAGCCGGCGATCTCCGCGTAGACCTGGGGCACGCCGCGCTCGGAGGCGCCCTCGGGCGTCTCGAGGAAGAGGATCGCGCCGCCTTCGCCGGGCACGTAGCCGCTCGCGTTCTTGTCGAAGGGGCGGTAGGCGGTCTTCGGGTCCTTGTCGGTGCTCAGGTAGCCGTTGCGCATCTGGCAGGTGAGCGCGTAGGGGCCGATCGGCGCCTCTAGCCCGCCGCTGACGGCGAACTGGATCCCGCGCCGCATTATCCGGCGCGAGTGCTGGAGCGCCTCGAGCCCGCCGGTGCCCTCGGTCACCACCACGGAGCAGGGGCCCTTCATGCCGTGCTTGATCGAGATCTGGCCGGTGGTGGCAGCGTAGAACCAGGCGATCGACTGGTAGGCGCCGACGAAGCCGGGGCCCTTGGCCCAGAGCGCCTCGATCTCCTTCTGGCCGAACTCGTTGCCGCCCGAGCTCGAGGCCGTGATCACGGTCTGGGTCCAGGGGTCGTGGTCGGCCGGGACGAACCCGGCGTCGTCGAAGGCCATCTGGGCGGCCCCGAGCGCCATGTGCGTCCAGCGGTCGGTCTGTACCTGAAGCCGGCGCTCGATGAAGTCGTTGGCGTCGAAGCCCTCGACCTCGCCGGCGACCTGCGTGTCGTAGCGCTCGGGGTCGAAGTGGGTGATCTTGCCGAGCCCGCTCTCGCCCTTCTGCGTGGCCTTCCACCAGGAGTCGGTGTCCTTGCCGTTGGGTGCGATCACGCCGATGCCGGTGATCACCGCCTTCTTCGAGGAGTCGGGCAGCGTGACGGTGGTCTGGGCCGGGAACACGCCGGACTCGGGGTCTGCCATCAGGCCGACACCTCCCTGAGCTCATCGGGCAGGGAGAAGATCATCGCCGACTGGAAGCCGCCGAAGCCGCTGCCTGTCGAGAGCGCGGTCCAGACGGTCTTCTGCTTGGCCTTCTTGGGCGTGTAGTCGAGATCGCACTCGGGGTCCGGGTTCTCCCAGTTCGCGGTCGGCGGCACCATGCCGCGATCGATGACGAGCGCGCAGGCCGCCATCTCGATCGCGCCGATCCCACCGAGCGAGTGGCCGATCATCGACTTGATCGAGCTGATCGGGACCTTGTACGCGTGCTCGCCGAGCGTGTTCTTGTAGGCCTGGGTCTCGTGCCTGTCGTTCTGCTTTGTGCCGGACCCGTGCGCGTTGATGTAGTCGATGTCCTCGGGGTTGGTCCCGCCCTGCTGGAGGGCGTCCTTGATCGCCTCCGTCATCGCGTACGCCTCGGGCCGCAGGCCGGTCATGTGGTAGGCGTTGCCGCGGCTGGCGAACCCCACGACCTCGCAGTAGATGTGCGCGCCGCGCGCCACCGCGGTCTCGTACTCCTCGAGCAGCAGCACCGCGCCGCCCTCGCCCATGACGAAGCCGTCACGGTCGGCGTCGAACGGCCGCGAGGCGTGCTCGGGGTCCTCGTTGCGCGAGGACGTGGCCTTGATCGGGTCGAAGCAGGCCATCGAGATCGGCGAGATCGGGGACTCGGAGGCGCCGGAGATCACGATGTCCGCCTCGCCGTCCTGGATCAGCTGGTGCCCGTAGCCGATGCCGTCGATCCCGGACGTGCAGCCCGTGGAGATGACCACGGACGGGCCCTGGGCGCCGAACTTGAGGGCCACCTCGCTGGCGAGGCTGCTGGGGATGAGGCCCGCGTAGAGGAAGGGCGGCGCGTAGTCGGGATCGACCAGCCACTCCTTTCCGCGGTTGGACACCGCGACGTAGCCGTCCTCGAGGACCATCGTGCCGCCGACCGCGGAGCCGAGGGTGACGGCCATGCGCTCCTTGTCGACCTCCTCTAGGTCGATCGCGCTGTCCTCGATCGCCTCCATGGCCGATGCGGCGGCGAACTGGATGTAGCGGTCCATCCGCTCCACCTCGTGCTGCTCGAGGCCGGCCTCGATCGGGTCGAAGTCGGCCTCCGCTGCGATCTGCGAGCGGAAGCCCGAGGGATCGAAGAAGCTGATCTTCCGCGTCGCAGGCTTGCCGGAGGTGATCCGCTCCCAGAACTGGTCGCGCGTGACGCCGCCGGGCGCCACGACCCCCACACCCGTTACGACGGTGCGCCTCACTCGGTGTCTACGTGTCCGATGTCCGGACGGGGCGCGAGCGGTCCGAGGTGGAAGACGATGAACGCGTCCTCGTCACCCTCGTTGCGGAGCCGGTGGCGCATCATGAAGGGCACGTAGAGCGCCTCCCCGGCCTTCACCTCGCGCGGCTCGTCGTCGAGGTCGGCCGTCAGCGTGCCGCTCACGCAGAAGATGAACTCCTCGGAGAAGGGGTGCCAGTGCTCGGAGATCTTGTCGCCGGGCGCGAGCGTCGCCACGCCCATGAACCCGGACTTGGACTCGGCCGTCTTCGGGCTCAGCATCGTCCGGACGTCGCCGCCGCGGCGGGTATCCGCCGGCATGTCGTCTATCGCCACCACTTTGGCCTCGCCGATGCCATCGACCGGCGGCTCCTTCTGCCAATTGACTGCCAAGCTCGTCTCCTTCGGACGGGTCAGGCGAACCTACATGTGGTACGCCGCGGCTGTCAATCGAGCGTGATGAAGCTCACTTCAGGCGCGTTGACGCGGCCTTCGAAGCCGACTGCGGCTGGGTAGGAGGGTCCGTTCGCGACACCCGGACGCGCCGAACGTCCCTCGCTGGCCCCTATGGGGGGTACTCAGGGACGTTCACCCAGACCGGCCGGTGTTCCCACCCAGCCGTCGTTCGCGGAGCCGACCAAGCTCACTTCAGGGCGGCGTAGCCGCCGCCGTGGAAGATCAGCGGCTTGGCTTCGCGGTCCACGGTCATCGCTACGACGGCGCCGATGAAGATCATGTGATCGCCCGCCTCGTGGGCCGCGTGGAGGCGGCAGTCGAGGTGCGCCGCGGCGTCGTCGAGCAGCGGACAGCCGGTGATCGCCTCGCTGTGCGGCACATCCTTGAAGGCGTCCCGGCCGCGGGGGCGCTCCTTCGACGCGAAGAAGCGCGACAGCGGCTCCTGGTCGTGCGCCAGGACATTGACCGCGAAGGCGCCGATCTCCTGGATGACGTCGCAGCCCTGGGAGCTGCTGCCCACGCAGATCAGGACGAGCGGCGGGTCGAGCGACACGGACGAGAACGCGTTGGCGGTGAGCCCGTAGCCGTTCTCCTCGTTCCGCGTGGTGATCACGTTGATCCCGGTGGCGAACGCGCCCACCGCGTCGCGGAAGTCGCGGCTGTTGAAGATCTGTGACTGCTGGCGGTCCAACTCGGCTTAGTGCAGGCTCTCCAGCCGGTTCTGGATCACCCGGTCGAAGTCGCCGGTCGTCCCGAGCGCCTCGGCGACCACGTCGCGGAAGTCGTCGCGCTCGAGGGTCAGGAGCGTGCTCGCCGTGACGGCGCGGACGCTCGCGGTGCGTGGCGTATCTCGCATGATCGACACCTCCCCGAAGAACGAGCCGGGCCCGTAGGAGCCGAGCTTCTCGCCGCCCTCCTCCTTGACCACCTCGAGCTCGCCGTCGACCACTATGAAGAACTTGTCGGCGGGGCCGTCCTCGCGCGCCAGGACCTCGCCCGGTTCGGCGGTGACGCGCTGGAGCGCCGTGTCGATCGTGCCGGATTCCTCGAGCGGGAGGTCGGAGAGCACGTTGAGGACCTCGTCGGAGTGGTAGTCGACGCCGAAGTCCTCGGTCGCTTTCTCGCCCGCCTGGCTGTTGTCGATGAACTGGAGCTGGGTCGCCGTGAGCTTGAGGAAGTAGATGCCCATCGTCGACGAGCCGGAGGCGACGTTCGGAAACTTCTGGCCGAAGAGCATCGCCGCCTCCGCGATCTCCTCGCCGCCGAGGACGACGCCGCACTCGCCGTTGCCCTGGACCCCCTTCGTCTGACGCCAGTCCTCCGAGTACTCGTCGATGGCGAACGACGTGAGCGGGTTCTGCTCGACGTGCCTGGCAGTGGTCGACTTGGGGCGAACCCACATGTAGAAGAGCGGGCCCTTGTTGACGTAGAGGAGCGTGGCCGCGCGAGGGACGCCGGCGGGAGAGGCGGTAGCGAGCGTGATCGTGGACTGCTTCGCCAGGTAGTCGAGGACGTGCTGGGGGAGCTCGATCTCCGCCTTGCCTGTGGTCATTAGGTCTCCTGTCCGCCTCTCACGGTTGGGTGGCGGACGCTACCCGAAACGTCCGCCCGCAGGAGACGAGACTATGCTCGCTCGCAGTGGCCGGCGAGAAGCTTCGCTTAACCCGTGGCGAAGCCCGCGGCGCACAGCTGACCGTCCCGCGCGAGGCCCTGGTCGGGCGCGCCGCCGAGGCGCCTTGGAACCTCGAGGGCGACGACGAGATCTCGCGCTCCCACGCCCGGCTGGCGCGAACCGCCGAGGGCGACCTCGTGGTCGAGGACCTCGGCTCAGCCAACGGAACGTTCCTGAACGGGGAGCGGATCGCGGCGCCGGCCCTGCTCTCGGCGGGCGACAGCGTTCGCTTCGGCACCACGAGCCTCCTCGTCGAGCCGGCCGACGCCGAGTACCTCCACGTCTCGGCCGGTCGTCTGCGCGGCGCCGACCTGCCGCTCGAGGGCGAGCTCGTCTTCGGCCGCGCCGCGGCCACGCAGGAGGCGCGGCTGGGGGACGATCCCGAGCTCTCACGCGCGCACGTGCGTCTGACGACGGACGGCGACGGCGTGGTCTCCGTTCAGGACATGGGCTCCACCAACGGCACGTTCGTGAACGGCGAGCGGCTGGACGGGCCGCGCCGGCTACGGCCGGGCGACCAGCTTTGGATCGGCTCGACCACCCTCGAGCTGAGGGACCGCCCGCACCCGCAGGAGCACGTCGACACGGTCGCGCGGCCGATCCCTGTGCCCGAGGAGCCGCTTCCGGACGTCGTGCTCGAGCCGGCGCCGGTGAGCGTGAGCCCCTGGGTCGTGCTCCTGGTGCTGGCGCTGGGCGAGTTCATGATCCTGATCGACTCCACGATCGTGAACGTGGCGCTGCCGAGCATCGCCACGGACCTCGGCGCGTCGCTCGACGAGCTGCTCTGGATCGTCAACAGCTACGTCCTGCTGTTCGCCCTGCTTCTGATCCTGTCGGGGCGCGTCGGCGACATGATCGGCGCCAAACGGATGTTCATTGCGGGCCTCGCCGTGTTCGTGCTCTCCTCGGCGGCCTGCGGGGTGGCCAACGACCCGGTGCTCCTGATCGGCTTCCGGGCGCTCGAGGGCATCGGCGCGGCCATGCTCCTGCCCCAGACGCTGTCGCTGATCACCTACCTGTTCGAGCCGGAGACGAGGGGAAAGGCACTGGGAATCTGGGGTGGGGTGGCGGGGCTGTCGATCGTCTGCGGCCCGGTGGTCGGCGGCCTGCTGACCACGCACATCTCCTGGCGGGCGATCTTCTTCCTCAACGTGCCGATCGGGATCGCGGCGATGGTGCTGGCCTGGCTGCTGATGCCGGTGCTGCGCGTCCGCGAGCGGCACTCGCTCGACGTCGGCGGCGTGCTCTTGCTCGGCGTGGGCCTGGCCGCGCTGATCTTCGGGCTGATCGACGGCGAGCGCTACGACTGGGGCCAGATCGCCGGGCCGCTGAGCATCCCGCTGATCCTCGGGGTGGCGGTCGTGTCTCTGGGGCTGTTCGTGATCTGGGAGCGGCGGCAGGAGGAGCCGCTCGTCCCGCTCAAGCTGTTCCACGACCGCAACTACTCGATCGGCACGATCAGCATGGCCTCGATCAACTTCTGCGTGCTCGGGCTGTTCCTCACGAGCGTCGTCTACTTCCAGTCCGTGCACGGCTACTCGGCGGTCACGTCGGGACTGGCCCTCCTGCCCCTCGCGGGAGCGATCATGATCTCGTCCCCCGTCGGCGGCGCCCTCGTCGACAAGCCCAGGGGCAGGTACGTGCTCACCGCCGGCCTCGCCGGGGTGGCGCTGGGCTTCGCCGGTACAGCGATCTGGATCGACCCCGACGGGAAGTTCGTCTCGCTGGTCGCCCCGTTCGTGGTCATCGGCCTCGGGATGGGCCTCGGCTACACATCGCTCACGGCACTGGCGGTGCGCAACATCGCGCCGGCCGAGTCCGGCGTGGCCTCGGGATTCATCGAGACGGCGGGCCAGGCCGGCAGCGCTCTGGGGACGGCGATCATCGGCGCGGTGCTCCAGCTCTCGCTCGCCTCTGCGCAGGAGGACGAGGCGCGGCGCCTCGCGGTCAAGCTGCCGGCGTCGGTCAGGGACGACTTCATCGACTCCTACTCGCACGGTGCCGGCAGCGTTCTCAGCCTCGGCGCCGGCGGTGGCGCAACGCAGCCGCCGAAGGGGGTGTCCGCCAGCGTCGCGCACGACTGGACCGCTGCCGGGCAAGAGGTCTTCCAGCATGCCTATGTCACGGCGATGAAGGCCTCGCTGATCGGGCCGATCGGAGTGGCGCTGGCGGCGATGGGCATCTCGTTGCTCATCAAGCCGCCGCGCATCCGCCGCGAGCGCGGCGTGAGCGACCCCTCGCTGACGTCGTTCCCGAAGGGATAGGCTCGCCCGAAACCGACCCCGGGATGGAGAGAGAACCTTGGACCTCGGATTGAGCGGGAAGAAGGCGGTCGTGACGGGCGGCTCGCGCGGCATCGGCCGCGCGATCGTGCTCGGCCTGGCTGGGAACGGCGCCTCGGTGGCCGCCTGTTACAACCGCGAGTCCGACGACGTCAAGAAGCTGCGCGGCGAGCTCGAGGAGGTCGGCGGCGACAGCTATCTCGCCCAGGCCGACATCTCGGATCCGGACTCGGCCCGCTCCTTCGTCGAGGACGCGTCGGGCAAGTTCGGCGGCATCGACATCCTCATCAACAACGCCGGCGTAGTGAGCCACCAGATGATCGACGAGCTCGAGCTCGACGAGTGGCATCGGGTGATCGACACCAACCTCACCGCGATCTACCTGATCTGCAAGGCCGCGCTGCCCTCGATGGCGGAGGGAGGCTCGATCGTGAACATCACCTCGGCGGTCGCCATGCGCGGCATGCCGGCGCGCACCCACTACATCTCCTCCAAGGCGGGCGTGATCGGTTTCACCCGCGCGCTCTGCAAGGAGGTCGGGAAGCAGGGCATCCGCGTGAACGCCCTCGCCCCCGGCATCATCGAGACCGACCAGACGGCCGGCCTGGACGAGGCCGGCCGCGCCCGCTACTCGGGGCTCGCCGCGCTCAACCGCCTGGGTGAATCGGAAGAGATCGCCAGCGTCGCCCTATTCCTGGCGAGCGACCTGTCGAGCTTTGTCTCCGGGGTGACGTTGAACGTGGACGGCGGGATCTAGCTGAGCTCGGGCGCCCCCGCGATCGTCCTTAACGCGACGTTTGACCATTTAGCGGCCCCATAGACCCGGTAAATGGTCAATCGTCGCCTCCTGCCGGGCGGATGCACCCGCCAGTCGGTATCTAGGCCTCCCCGCGCGGTATCTAGGCCTCCGCCACCTTCTTCCCGGCCTCGTCCATGGAGAAGGTCTCCTTGAAGATCGGGCCGGTGAACATGTTCATCGTGAAGTTCTCGGGGTCGTGGGCGTCCTCGAAGTACTCGCCGAAGCGCTCGACGGCCTTCTTGTGGTACTCGGCCTCCGTGCTGGCGATGAGGTCCTCCTCACCCTCCCAGAGAGTGATCGACAGCGCCTTGCCGGACTCCAGGTCGACCATCGAGATGGCGCCCTGGAAGCCCTCGCGCGCCTTCGTGACCGGCAGGATGTTGTCGTACCAGAGCTTCAGGCCCTCTTCGACCTTGCCCTCGGGGGCCTGGACGTGGGTGACACGGCAGAACATGTGGGCGTCTCCTTTTCAGCGGGCTGGCGAGCCGATCCTAACCCGGCTTCCGGGACCTGTGAAGGCGCCTTGCGGGCCTCTTGCATTCGGGATAGGTTCGCGCGGGCCCCATGGTTCGCGCAAGTCTCTACATGAAGGTGAAGAAAGGCCGCGGCGACGACTTCGAGCGCGCCTGGCGCCAGATCGCCGAGGAGGTCCGAAAAGCCCCCGGCAATGTGCGCCAGGCCCTCACCCGCGACCCCGAGGATCCCGACAGCTTCGTCGTCACGAGCGACTGGGAGGACCGCGAGACCTTCCACGAGTTCGAGACCAGCCCGGAGCAGGACGATCTCACGGAGCCGCTGCGCGACCTCCGCGACTCCGCCCGCATGACGGTCCACGAGCTCGTGACCCACATCGAACGAGGAGATGATTGATGCCCGCACGGGTGATGGTGTTCGCCAGGATCAACCGGGGCGACGAGGAGGCCTTCGAGGCCGCGTACGCCCAGGTCACAGCGAACGTCAAGGGCACGGAGGGCCACATCGCCGACGAGCTCCTGCGCCGCAACGAGCCGCCCGACGACGAGGACAGCCCGCGCAGCTACGTCCTGCTCAGCGAGTGGGAGAGCAAGGAGGCGTTCCTCGCCTGGGAGAACGCCCCGGTGCACACCGAGAAGCGCAACCCGATGACCCCCTACTGGACCGGCAAGGTCGAGCGGATCATCTGGGACGTGGCCCACACCATCAAGCAGGGGGCGTGAGGTGGCGCTCTACGCACGGATCAACGAGACGAAGTGGAACCCGGAGCGGGTCGACGAGGGCATCAAGCTCACCGAGGACACGATCATTCCCGCCTACCAGGAGCACCCCGGCTTCAAGGGCTACATCCTGCTGACGGACCCGAGCGGCGACGGCGCCATCGCCATAACGATGTGGGACTCGGAGGAGAACCGGGAGTCGAGCGCCGGGATAGCCCGGGCGATGATCGGCGAGCTCAAGGGCATCCTGCGTGCCCCGCCCGACACGAAGAACTTCGAGGTCATGTTCAACGTCCGGCCGGAGGGAGACTGAGATGTCCCAGTGGGTGGCGCTGATGTGGGGCATCAAGCCCGAGAGCCGCGACACGGTCCGCGAGCTGTTCCACAACTACGGGCGACCCGACCACGCGATCAAGGACGACGACGGCAACGAGGTCGGCACGCTCCTGCAGACGCTCGTCTTCATGAAGGACAACGACGTGATCCGCGTCGTGGAGACCACGGACGGCGTCGACCTGCCGACCCTCGCCAAGCACATGGGCCGCCAGCAGGCCATCCGCGACCTGGAGGACAAGCTCGACGAGCACATCGCCGAGCCGCGCGACATGTCGACCCCCGACGGCGCCCGCGAGTTCTTCATCAAGAGCATCATGGAGCTCCTGGTCGCAAGGCGGCACGACGAGTGACCCCGGGCGGCCCACCCGGTGGCCCGCCCGGCGGCGGGCCGCCCGCGCCCGCCATCGAGGTAGATGAGCAGCGTGTAACCGACTTCGACTCGCTCTTCCGGCTCGACGGCCGGCGGGCGATCCTCGTGGGCGGCTACGGCGGGATCGGCGAGGTCACGAGCCGGCTGCTGGCCGACTACGGCGCCGAGGTCGCGATCGCCGGGCGCAACGAGGACAAGGCCACGGCGCTGGCCGAGGAGATCTCGGGCGACGGCGGGCGGGCGATCGGCCTGAGGGTGGACATCGCCGACCGCGACAGCGCGCAGGCGCTGGTCAAGAGCACCGTGGACGAGCTGGGCGGAGTCGACGTCCTCGTGAACTTCGCCGGCATCGACAACGAGGCGCCCGCGGAGGATTTCGACGAGGACGAGTTCCGCCAGGTGATCGAGATCAACCTGAACGGCGCGTTCTGGCTCTCGCAGGCCGCCGGCCAGGTGATGATCGACCAGGGGCGCGGCGGCAGGATCATCCACTACTCGACCACGCGTGCCATGGCGGGCGGGCGCAAGGGCTTCGCCGCCTACGCCTCGAGCAAGGCCGGCCTCAACGGACTCATCCGCCAGCTCGCCACCGAGTGGGGCAAGTACCGGATCGCGGTCACGGGCGTGGCCCCGGGCTTCGTCCCGACCGAGCTGGTGGCCGGGGCGATGAAGCAGGAATGGTTCGTGAACATGATGCTGAACCGCATCCCCTTCGGCCGCTTCGGCGAGCCGATCGAGCTGGCCGGGACGACGCTGTTCCTCGCCTCGCCGGCTGCCAGCTTCGTCACCGGCCAGGTCATCTACGTCGACGGCGGCGTGGTGGCGAGCTCCTGATGGCCGGCACGGAGCAGCGAATCGCGTACGTCGGCCTGGGCGTGATGGGGGCCGGGATGGCCGCCCGCCTGGCGGAGTCCGGCTACGCCGTGACCGTCTACAACCGGACGCGCTCGAAGGCGGAGGAGGTCGCCGCCGAGGTCGAGGTCAAGGTGGCCGACTCCCCCGCGGAAGCGGCCCGCGAGGCCGACGTGGTGATGATGAGCCTCGCCGACCAGAACGTGGTCGAGAAGATCGTCTTCGGCGACGACGGCGTCGCCGGCTCGCTGGCGAGCGGGGCCTATCTCGTCGACATGAGCACGGTGCCGCCCGCCTACGCGCGCGACTTGGCCGAGCGCAGCGCTGCCGCAGGGCACAAGGCGCTCGACGCCTGCGTGCTGGGGGCGCCCTTCATGGCCCGCTCAGGCGACCTCCGCGTGATGGTCGGCGCCCAGGAGGACGACTTCAAGGCGCTCGAGGGGATCTTCGGGACAATGGGCAAGGACGTCACCTATCTCGGCGGCAACGGCATGGGCGCGACTATGAAGCTCGTCCTGAACATGCTCATGGGCGTCCAGATGCCGGCGCTGGCCGAGGCCGTCGTGTTCGGCGAGCGGGCCGGCCTGCCACGGGACAAGATCCTCGAGATGATCGCCCAGAGCGGCTACAGCTCGCCGGTGATGGCGTTCCGCTGCATGCTGATGAAGGAGCGCAAGTTCGAGGATCCCTCCTTCAAGCTCGCGCTCATGCGCAAGGACATGATGCTCGTTCTGGACGCCTGCAAGGAGCTCGACGTGCCCCTGCCGGTCTCGGAGACCGCCTACTCCATGCTCACGGCGGCCAAGCAGCAGGGCCTGGGCGACCTCGACGTCGCCGCGATCCTCGCCTTCCAGGAGCGGATGGCGGGGCTGGAGGGCTATCCGTGGCCGGAGTAGTCGACGCCCACGGCCACATCACTCACCCCGAGCTCCTCAAGCGCTACCCGATGCCCCCGGTGCTGGGCGACATCGAGGGGATGCTCGACCGCAAGTCGCAAGCCGGCATCGACGTGACCGTGGTGGGCAGCCCGGTGGGCTTCGGCACGATGAGCAAGCGCGGGCACGACAACTACGCCCAGCCGTTCGACGAGCTCAAGGAGTTCCACGACTGGCTCGCGGAGACGGTTCGGAAGTACTCGCCGCGCCTGGCCGCCTACGCGTACACGAACCCGTTCGGCGGGGACGAGCTGCTCGAGTACACCGCACAGACCGTCCGGGACGGCGGCTTCGTCGGGCTGATCGTCAACACGAGCGTCAAGGGCGAGTACCTGGACTCCGAGGGGGCGGACCCGTTCTTCGAGATGGCGAACGAGCTCGGCAAGCCGATCTTCCTGCACCCTCCGGCCGAGCCGGTCGGCAGCGACAGCCTCGAAGACTTCCGGCTCGTCGAGCAGGTGGGCCGCTTCATGGACGTGACGGTGGGGCTCGCGGCGCTCGTCTTCGGCGGGCGCCTGGAGCAGTACCCCGACCTCCGCTTCATCGCCGCGACGGCCGGGGGCGCGATCTCGCTACTGGCGGGACGGCTCGACTCGGCCTACATGCCACCGCACTGGAGGGGGGGCGGACCTCCCGGCGGCGGCCCTCCGGGAGGCGGCGGCCCGCCCGGAGGCGGCGGGCCCAAGCTCGAGAACAAGATCAGCGAGCCGCCGAGCAAGTTCCTCGCGAACGTCTATGTCGACACCGCGAACTCGAGCGTCCCGAATCACCTCGCCAACCTCGAGCTGATGGGCGCCGAGCACATCCTCTTCGGCAGCGACTCGCCCCCTCTCTCGACGCCGCTCGATCAGGCGATCGGGATGGTCGATGAGCTGCCCGTCTCGGACGACCAGAAGCAACAGATCCTGGCGGGGAACGCCCGCCGGTTGCTCGGTCTCGACGGAGACGAAGCCGGCTGAGCGACGGCCTCATGACCCTTGCCGTCGCCTCGCCCCTCGACGTAGCGGCCGACGTCGGCTATCCGCTGATCTTCCTGTTCATCATGCTGGAGACCGGTTGCGGAATCCCCTTCGCGCCGGGAGACCTTGCGGCGGTCTCCGGTGGCATCGCCGCCGCCAACGGCAATCTCCAGATCGGCTGGGTGATCGTAGTTGCCGCGGCCGGTGCGATCGTCGGCGACAACGTCGGCTACGTCATCGGCCGGCTGGGCGGGCGGCGGCTTCTCGAGCGGCCGGGACTCTTCGAGAAGCAGCGCCACGCCGTGCTCGACATGGCGGACCCCTACTTCGAGCGCCACGGCCCGAAGACCGTCTTCATCGGCCGCTGGCTGCCGGTGCTGCGCGTGTACGCGTCCTGGCTCGCCGGGGCCAGCAGGATGCCGTGGCCCACGTTCCTCTTCTGGAACGCGACAGGCGGCACCTTCTGGGCGCTTGCGGTTTGCCTGGGCGGCTACTTCGGCGGATCCGCAGCGGAGAAGGCCATCAGCAGCTTTGGCAAGTTCGGCGTGCTCTTCGTGATAGCCGGTGTTGTCACCGTCTTCCTGGTTCTCCGTCGCCAGACGGGGCGCGCGGCCGACCGGGTGCGGACCGAGAGCCAGCAAATGCGCGCGCTCGACCCGGGCGGCACGACGCGGCCGGCCCCCGTTCGCGATTAACCGCGGGAATAAGCGTTACAACAACGAGTAACAGTTACAGTTACAGGCGGGACTAGGACCAGATGGCGATGATCTGCTCGCCGAGCTGAGCGCCGGAACCTGAGCCGACGATCTGACCCTGATCGTTGATCGCGATGGCGACGGCTTCGTCGTCGACGTTCAAGCCGTACTGATCGATGACCTCGCCTGACCAGTCGATGAGCATGAGGATGTCGCTGGCGGGATCCGGGCCGGCGTTCGGCAGCGCCGCCGCCTGTCCCACCGCTTCGTCGTACTGCTTCTTGAGCTTGCCCTTCACCACCCTCCGGGCCGGGCGGGGGGCTTGCCGAAGATCGGACACGGTGATCACCGTCACCTGATCCGGGCCGAAGCGACTGCGGATCGTCATGATCCCGTCCTTGAGCTGTCCGGCGCTGCGCGTCCCGCCGAACAGGACGACGACCCATCTGCCCCGGTACTGGCTCAGGGACACGTGATGCCCGAGCACATGCTCCAGGGTGAAGTCGGGCGCTTGCTCGGGAAGCTGATAAGCCACGTGCCAGGGCGAGTCTTCCACGACGCGCTCGCCGGTGTCAAGCCGGCGCGTACAGGGTTGGCCAGAGGCGCCAAGACCGCGTTTCTAAAGCCCTTCTGCGTCCTTGACGCGAGCCGCGACCTGCCGCTAGGATCGCGCCGCCGACTCCAGCAGCGGCGACGGACGCTGTCACCTGAATTCTAATCAGCGGGTGCGATCGCGACGTGTTAAAAGTTAAAGCTTTCGCGACCGTCTGCGCAGCGGCTCACATGTCCGGCCACGGCGCTGACGCGTGAATCCGTCGCTCGGTACACAGGCTCGCACGGTCGCGCGACGGTCGATCTCGCGAACGCTCCGCCAGCCGGCCGTGGTCATCCCGAACGTGATCTTCCCGCTGTTCATGCTCGCGGTTCTCTCGAAGGCCGGTGACCAAGCCACGAAGATCCCGCACTTCCCGACAAAGTCCTATCTCACGTTTGTCCTCGGGGCCACGATGGTCCAGGGCGCCACGAGCGCCGCGACACTCGCGGGAGGCATGCTCGCCGAGGATATGGAGGGAGGGTTCATGAGCCGGCTGCTGCTGACTCCGGTCCGCCAGGCGGTGCTGATCATCGCGCAACTGGCCGGCGTGGCAATCGTCGGCTTCGTCCAGTCGGGCATCTTCCTCGGCATCGGCCTTGCATTCGGTGCCACCGTCAAGGCGGGTGTCGGAGGCGCACTGGTGCTCCTCGCGGTGGCCGTGCTGCTCGTTCTGACGTTCGGTGCTATCGGCTTGATGGTCGGGGCGATGGCGGGCTCGACCGCCCAGGTCCAGGCGCTCACCGGCCTGTTCGTCGCCTTGATGTTCATGTCATCAATGCTGATGCCGCGAAACCTGATCGCGCACGACTGGTTCAAGACGATCGCGACCTACAACCCGATCTCCTACCTGGTCGAAGCGACGCGCAGCCTCCTCATCGAGGGCTGGGATGGCGAGGCTCTTGCGCTTGGCTGCGGCATAGCCGCGATCGGGCTGGTCCTTGCCCTGACGGTCGCGACGCTCAGCCTTCGTCGCACACTGGAGCGGACATGAGCCGTTCGGGCTTGGTCACGCAGGCGGTCGCGCGGCGCAGCGCCAGCAAGCTTCTCAAGAACCCAGGGCCCGGCCTGCCGCCGCTGCTCATTCCGCTGTTCATGTTCGCGGCCGTGGCAGGTGCGCTGTCGAGCATCGATGTCGGCTACTACAACTACACGGCCTTCACATTTGTGTTTGTGGTGTACATGGGCGCCATGTTCGTCGGAGTGTTCACCGGGATCGAGATCGCCGGCGACTTCGGAACGGGCATCGGGGCACGGCTGATGCTGGCGGCGCCCCGCCGGATGGCGATCATCGGCGGCTATGTGGTGATGTCGTTCGTGCGCGGGCTGATCGCGGTCGTCGTCATAGGAGGGATCGCCGTGGCCACCGGGATGCCGATCCGTGGCGGGGTCCTCGACATGCTCGGGCTTGTCGCCCTGGCGCTGCTCCTCAACGTCGCAACGACGCTGTACGGCGCTGGCATGGCGCTCCGTGTCCAGTCGGCTGGCGGGGGGGTATTGATCTTCATTCCCGTGTTCATGGTCATGTTGCTGACGCCGGCGTTCGTGCCGCGCGACCTCCTCGACGGCTGGCTGCACACCGCCGCAAGCATCAACCCGCTGACGCCGGCAATGGAGGCAGGCAGGGATTTCATGGCCAACACATCGGCCAACTTGGGCCTCGCCTTCGGAGCGACCGCCGGACTCGTGGCCGTCTTTCTTCTGTGGGCGTTCACGGGGATGCGCAAGGCTGAGCGGGGCCCGAGCGAGCCCCGGCGACGCCGCCGACGGCCCGGGCCTCAGACCTCGTAGTCGATGCTCGACGCGAGCATCTGGCGCCGCGCCGAGGCGGGAATGCGACGCATCGCGGCGTTGCGGACGGCGCGGAGCTCTCGATTGCGCCAGAAGAGCATCCGGCCACGACGCCTCGAGGAAAGAACCACCTTGGCGCACCGCTCGATGCGCGCTTGCTCGTAGGCGTCCAACGCATGTCCCAGCATCCGCTGGTCTCGGAGGCCATCGGTCAGTGCCAGCTCCTTGGAGAGGCGGACCCCGTCCTCCATCGAGATTCCGGCGCCCTGGCCGACAAACGGGGTGGTCATATGAGCCGCGTCACCAAGCAACGCCACGCGACCCTTGACCCATGTCTGCTCCGGATCACGATCGTAGATGTCGGTCCTGATGATCTCCGGCTCGGGGGTTGCGCCGACGACCTGGTGCCCCACATCCGGGAACTCGCGCAGGTGATCATGGAGCAGTTGATGAAGTCCCTCGGTCGGGTTGGTGCCGCCCTCGGGCTCGCGCTTGCCGACCCCCCAATAGATTCGCTGCCTACCGACGGGAAACATCACGAACGTCTGCCCCATGCCGAGATAGCCCCTCGCGGTGTCGTCGGGGAGGACGCCGTCCAGCTGGACGACCGAGCGCCAGATCGTGACTCCCGAATACCGCGGCGGCGCGTCGGCGTCGCCGTACACGTGCTTGCGAACCACCGAGCGGCCGCCATCGGCACCGATCAGGACCGCTCCGCGCTCGGCGCGGCCGTCGGCGAAATGCGCGGTCACGCCATCCGGGTCCTGCTCGACCCCGATGCATTCGGCGCCCATCTGGAGCACGCCATCGTCGAGCGCGCCGACCAGCGCGAGCTGCACGTCGGCCCGCAACAAGCTGATTGCCGGCGTTCCGAACGCGTCCGCGACCTCGCCCTGCGGAAGCTGGATGAGCAAGCGCCCTCCGGAGTCGTAGATCTCCTGATTTCTGAGCTCGGTGCCCGCGTCCATCAGCCGATCGCCAACGCCGATCTTCATCAGCGCGCGCAGGGCATTGCTCTGCACGCCGAGCCCGGCGCCGACCTGGCCAAGCTCCGGGGCACGCTCGAAGAGCGTCGCCTCGATGCCCACGCGGCTCAACCCGATCGCAGCTGCGAGGCCGCCGGGGCCGGCGCCGATGATCAGTGCTCGCCTTGGTGTGTCGCCTGTCACGGTTTCTCAAGCACCCCATCCGGGGCGGGTCGTGGCAGTACTATCAGACGCTCGCCGCCCGGCCCATCCGGATCTCGGCCGCGGATTGCAGAGCGCCCGCGCGAAACGGTAGGGTCGCCACCGATGTCAGAAACGCTTCCTCCGGGACCGAGCGGACCCCGCATCGCGCAGGCCGCGAGGTGGATGCTCAAGCCCACCGAATTCATGGCCGACGCACAGGAGCAGTACGGCGATGTGTGGCGGCTAAAGCTGGTTGGCGACCGTGATCAGTTCTGTGTAACCGATCCGCAGCTGATCGACGATGTGTTCAAGGCCGGTCCCGAGCTGATGCACGGCGGCGAGTCGAACATCACCGCCACGGCGGTGCTCGGGGCGACTTCGGTCCTGGTGCTCGACGGAGACGAGCACACGGAGCAGCGCAACTTGCTGCGGTTGCCGTTTCACGGCGATCGCATGGAGCAATTCCACGAGCTGATGTCCTCGATCTGCAACGACGAGATCGACAGCTGGCCGCTCAACGAGCCATTCGAGCTGCTCCCGCGAATGGAGTCGATCACGCTCGAGATGATCATGCACGTGATCTTCGGCGTACGAGAGGCTTCACGCCAGGACCTCCTACGCGCGCGCATCGACGATTTGCTCGAGTGGGGGGCCGGCAAGCTGGTGATGCCGCGGCTGAAGCTGACGGTCGCGCGTGGCAAGCCTCCGCCGAAGTCGTTCCTGGCCGCTCGCGAACCGCTCGACGAGCTGTTGTTCGAGGAGATCGACCTCGCGCGCCGCGACCCGCGTCTCGATGAACGCGACGACGCGCTCGCGATTCTGGTCCGAGCCCGCCACGAAGACGGCAGCCCGATGACCGATACCGAGCTACGAGACGCGCTGATGACCCTGTTGCTCCAGGGTCACTCGTCCACTGGAGCGGCGCTGTCGTGGGCACTCGAGCGGTTGATGCGCCATCCCGACGTCTTCGACCGGTTCCGTGCGGAGGCGCAAGCCGACAACGACGAGTACCTCGATGCCGTCATCACCGAGACACTGCGGGTGCGTCCGCCGGTAACCCAGGTGGCGCGCCACCCACAAGCGCCGTTCCCGCTCGGTCAATACGAGGCCCCGCCGGGCTCGCCCATCGGGGTCCTGATCTGGCAGGTCCATCGACGGCCTGAGCTCTACCCCGACCCCGAGCGCTTCGACCCGGAGCGTATGGTCGAGCAGCCGGCGAAAAGCCCCGGGTGGTGTCCGTTCGGCGGCGGCGATCGCCACTGCATCGGACGGACCTTTGCGACGACCGAGATGAGGGCGGTCCTGAAGGCGATCGCGCGCCGCACGCGGCTCGAGCCGGCCGAGATCGCCGACGAGAAGCCCTCTCGCCGCAGGGTGTTGTTCCTTCCCCACAAGGGCGCCCGGGCCATCCTCAGAGAGCGGATTCCGGCATCGGCCTGACGGCTGCGCGCCCCACGGCGCGTCGGCCTCAGAGCTGGTAGTCGACAGACTGCTTGAGCATCGAGTACGTAGCCTTCTTGGGCAGGCTACGGAGGATCCTGTTGCGCCCCGCGATCACGAACGGATTGGTCCACTGGTACATCTGACCGCGGCGCCGAGACTCGAGCACGACCTTTGAGCAGCGCGGGATGCGCTCCCGTTCGAAGGCCTCCAGGGCGTGGGAAAGCATCCGCTGATCGCTCAGGCCGTCGGTCAAGGCCAGGTGCTTGGCAAGCACGATCGAGTCCTCCATCGAAATGCCCGCGCCCTGACCGATGAACGGGGTGGTCATGTGGGCGGCGTCCCCGATCAGCACGACGCGGCCTTTCACCCAGGTCTCCTCAGGATCGCGATCGTAGATGTCAGTTCGATCGATCGCTTCCTCCGGCGTCGCCTCCACCAGATTTTGTATCGCCGACGGAAATCTGCTCACGTGTTCGCGGAGGGTGTCGTGAACACCCCCTGGCGAGTCGTGTCCGCCCGCGGGCTCCGCATTGAGCACGCCCCAATAGATGCGATCGCCGCCGGGGGGAAACATCACGACCTGCTTGGCCGGACCGAGGAAGCCCCTGATCGTGTCCTCCGGCAGCACCCCACCATTGAGCTGCGCGACCGCGCGCCAAGTAGTGAACCCTGAGTACTTTGGCGCTGCGTCTGCGTCTCCGTACACGTGCTTGCGTACGATCGACCGGCCGCCGTCGGCGCCAATCAGCACGCTTCCGCGCTCGCTGCTGCCGTCGGCGAAGTGCGCAGTGACACCTTCCGGATCCTGCTCAACCGCGGTGCAGTCGGCACCGAGGCGCAGCACGCCTTCCTCCAGGGCGTCGACCAGGGCAAGCTGGAGCTCTGACCTCAAGACGCAGATCGATGGTGTTCCAAAGTCATCGGAGACCTCCCCCTGCGGGAGCCGGAAGAGCAACTCACCAGAATCGTCATAGAACTCCTGCGCTCGGATTTCGGGTCCCGCGCCCATCAGCCGGTCACCCAGCCCGAGCCTCATCAAGGCGCGGAGAGCGTTGCATTGCACGCCGAGCGCGCCGCCGACCGCGCCGAGCGCGGGCGCCCGCTCGAACAGCGCCACCTCGACGCCCACCCTCTTCAGTGCAATGGCAGCGGTGAGGCCGCCGGGGCCGGCGCCGATGATGAGTGCTCTATTTGGGGTGTCCGCTGCCATGCCCTCCTCTGATCAGACTTCGTCGCGGTAGCTGCGCTCGATCATCGCCCGTCTCAAGGCGACCGGCAAGCGGCTCATCACCGCGTCGCGGACTCTGATCAGCGCCGGATTCGTCGACAAGTAGATCCGGCCGAGACGTCTGGATGCCAGCACGATGTCGCTGCAACGCGGCTGGCGTACGTGCTGATAGGACTCGAGCGCAGTGTCCAGCATCTGCTGATCCGTCAAGCCGCCGGTCAATGAAAGCTCTTTGGCGAGTGCGACCGCATCTTCCATCGTGATGCTCGCGCCCTCTCCGACAAACGGCGTGGTGAGGTGCGCGGCGTCGCCCAGCAGCGCAACACGGCCTTTTACCCAGGTCTTCTCCGGGTCGCGGTCGTAGACGTCGGTCCTGATGATCCCGTCTTCCGGGGTCGCCTCGACTACCTCGCGTGTTATGGCCGGAAAGTCCTTCAGCAGGTCGCAAAGAATCCGGCGTACACCGTCGGGCGGATCCTTGCCGCCCGCGGGTTCAGTGTTGACAAACCCCCAAAAAGCCCGCTGACCATCGATCGCCGCCAGGGTGAACTGCCGGGCAGGACCGTAGTAAAACCTGATCGCGCCGACCGGCAGTAGATCTGATTTCAGGGTAACGACCGACCGCCAGGCTGTAACACCGGAATAGCGCCTCGGCGCGTCCTGGTCTCCATAGACATGCTTGCGTACCACCGAGCGGCCCCCGTCGGCTCCGACGACCAAGACGCCTCGCTCGGTGCGACCGTCCGCGAAACGCGCGGTCACCCCGTCAGCGTCCTGCTCGACGCCTGTGCACTCGGAGCCCAGTTGGATGTGACCATTGTCGACCGCCTCGCTCAGCGCGATCTGCAAGTCGCCTCTGGAGACCGCGAGCGTCGGCGCTCCGCGCGCGTCTGTGACCTCTCCTACGGGAAGCTGGAGGATCAGCTTGCCGCGGCTGTTGTAGATCTCCGTCGACCTGAGCGGTGTACCCACACGGGTGATGTGGTCACCGATGCCCAGCTTGGTCAGGGCGCGCAGGGCGTTGCTCTGGACCGCAAGCCCGCCCGGGGCCCGACCGAGCTCGGAAGTTCGCTCGAACACGGTCGCGTCGATGCCCACCCGGCGGAGCGCAACGGCCGCTGTCAGCCCGCCCGGGCCGGCGCCGATGATGAGGGCACGCCTTGGCGTCTGCGCTGCCACTTCCCGACCCTAACGATCGCCTAGACACACAGCAAGCGTCGCTTCGGGCCCCTGATTTTTTTGCCGCCGGGGGTAGCTTCTCGTGGTCGAAGGCTCATATGATGGCCCCCGGCTTACGCTCCGCGGTCTTGCTGGCTCGAAGGGGCGGAGTGCGTTCGGACGGGCCCGTGTCTGGGATGGATCGCAAGCGAGATCGAGGGGAGTGCATGAGCAGCCATGAGTAGCGATCGAAGCAAGTCCTCCATCGTCGAGATGGGTGCCGTTCGGGCGCCCGGCGACCGTTACGACGTGGCGATCCTGGGCGGCGGGCTGGCTGGCCTGACGCTCGCCATTCAGCTCAAGCAGGCGCGGCCGGACACGAGCGTGGTGGTGCTCGAGAAGCGCGAGGGTCCCGCTCCGCTCGCCGCCTTCAAGGTCGGTGAATCGACGGTCCCGAGCGGCGCCCATTACTTCGCGGACGTCGTGGGCATGAGCGATCACCTCCACGAGGAGCAATTGATCAAGTGCGGCCTGCGCTACTTCCCCCCGGGCGACGGCAACCGCGACATCACCAAGCGACCTGAGATGGGTCCCCCCGCGTACCCGCCACACGACAACTTCCAGATCGACCGTGGACTGTTCGAGAACAAGCTCGCCGCGCGCGCCCGCGCGCTCGGCGTGGAAGTCGCTCAGGGCTCACGCGTCGGTGAGGTCACCTTTGGGGATGACGTCCACAGCATTGCGTTCCAGCACTTCGGCGAGGATGCGACGACATCGGCGCGGTGGGTGGTTGACGCGACCGGTCGTGCCTCGTTGCTGAAGCGCAAGCTGGGGCTCCAGAAGGATTGCGGACACCACATCAACTCGGCTTGGTTCCGCCTCGGCGGCGGGCTCGACATCGAGGACTGGGGCCGCCAGGACGACGAGTGGATGGGCGCCGTCAGCACCCCGGGCATTCGTCAATTCAGCACCAATCACCTGCTCGGCGAGGGCTACTGGATCTGGATGATCCCGCTCTCATCGGGACCGATCAGCATCGGCGTCTGCGCCGATCCACGCTTTCACCCGTTCGAGCAGATCAACACGTTCGACGGCATGCTCGACTGGCTGCGCGAGCACGAGCCGCCGCTGGCCGAGTCGGTCGAGGGTCGCGTCGACGACATCGAGGACTTCCTGCGTGTGGAGGACTTCGCCTACGGCGTCGAGCGGATCCTCTCGCCGGACCGGTGGGCGCTGGTGGGCGAGGCGGGGGCGTTTACGGACCCGTTTTACTCGCCTGGCTCGGACTTCATCTGCTACAGCAACACATTCACCAGTGACGTGATCGCGCGAGACCTCGACGGAGAGGACACCAGTGAGCGTCTGAACTATTACGACACTCTCTACCAGCGCGCGTTCGAGCACACGATTGCGAGGTACGAGGACAGCTACACGGTCTTCGGGAATGCATGGGTCGTGTGCGGGCTGCTCGTCTGGGACTTCTACGCGAACCACTGTGGACTCGTCCTGCTCACGGTTCAGAACAAGCTGACGGACTTCGAGTTCATGCAGAGCGTCGACTCGGATCTCGATCGCCTGTTCCGGCTGAACATCAACATGCACAAGCTCTTCCGCGAGTGGAACGAGCTCGAGCACAAGGAGCGGCCGGCCGCATTCATCAAGCCGTTCCCGATCCTGGTGGCCGGCTTGCTCTCCCTGACCAAGGACTACCCCGACGACGATGCCATCCGGGAGGAGCTGCAGTCGCAGGTTCGCAATTCAGAGGCGTTGGCGGTGGCGATGTTCCATCGGGCAGCGAGCGCTCTGCCGGAGCCGCCGTCCCCCGACCAGGCGGTGAACCCGTACGCGGTCGGCCTGGATCCGGACAAGTGGGACGCCGACGGGCTGTTCGAAGAGCCCGGCCTGACGCTCGCGGAGGCCAAGGAGATCGCCGCCGGCGTCGACGCCATCTGGGATGACTCGGTCAACCCGTTCGAAGGCGGCCCACCCGGCGGACCGCCCGCCGGCGTCAGCGGTGGCCCGCCCGGCGGACCGCCCGCTTAGTTGCTTCCATCGGCCCCAGTCGTGGATTAGGATCGCCGGGTGTCACAGGCGACTCTGGCCATTGTTCAGGGCGTCGACGCCGGGCGCGAATTCTCAGTCACGGGTACGACGGTGGTTGGCCGTGACCGCGGCGCCGACGTCGTCATCGCGGATACCGAGGTCTCCACCAAGCACGCCGCATTCGATCTCGTAGCCGGCGGCATCGCGGTGCAGGACCTGGGGTCCACCAACGGCACGTTCGTGAACGGCCAGCGTGTGACGGGTTCCCACCCGCTCCAGCCGGGAGACCAGGTCCAGATCGGGGCGACCGTGGTGCAGGTGCGCCAGCCGGTCGAGGCCACAGCCGAACAAGCGGGCAGTCCCCCCGGTGCTCAGATCACCCACGGAAGGCGGATCCCGGCCCTGCCGGTGCTCGAGTTCGTAGCGGGGCAGTATGCGGGGACGGAGATGCCGGTCGGCGCTCCGATCGTGGTGGGCAGGGATCCCGGCGTGGCGGACGTCGTTCTCGACCAGGACTCCGAGATTTCGCGGAGACACACCAGCTTCTCGCCGGCCGGGGCGGGTCTGGTCGTTCAGGACCTGGGCTCCACGAACGGGACGATCGTCAACGGCCATCGCCTCGATTACGCGGTGACGCTTGGCACCGGTGACCAGGCCCAGATGGGGCAGACCATCGTCAAGGTGCGACTCGGAGAGCCGCAGGCCGAGCCTGCGCCGGCGGCGGTGGCCGCTCCCGTCGCCGCAGCCGCGCCCGGCGCTCAGCCCAACGACATCGTCGCCGAAGCTCTCGTCAAGGAGTTCGGCAGCCACCGCGCCGTGGACCAGGTCAACCTGTACGTGAACCCGGCAGAGATCTACGGGTTCCTCGGCCCGAACGGCGCCGGCAAGTCGACGACCGTCCACATGCTCACGACGCTGCTGCCCCCCAGCGGCGGGCGCGCGCGCATAGCGGGGTACGACGTTGCGACCGAGGGAGCGTCCGTCCGTTCTTCGATCGGCGTCGCCCTCCAGGCGGCTGCCCTCGATCCGAACCTCAACGCCTGGGAGCACATGGACCTCCAGACGGCCCTCCAAGGCCTGCCGAGGGCCCAGCGTCGAGCGCGCGGCGAGGACCTGCTGGAGCGGGTAGGACTCACCGACGCGGCCGACCGGCGCGTCGGCGGCTACTCCGGGGGAATGAAGCGCAGGCTCGACCTGGCGCTGGCCCTGGTCCACTGGCCCCGCGTGTTGTTCCTCGACGAGCCGACGACCGGGCTCGACCCGCAAAGCCGAACCGCTCTGTGGGAGGAGGTGGCCCGGCTCGTGAGGGAGGAGGGCATGACCGTCTTCCTCACGACCCAGTACCTCGAGGAGGCCGACATCATGGCCGACCGGGTGGGGATCATCGACCACGGGGAGATCGTGGCCGAGGGGAGCCCGGCGGCGCTCAAGGAGGAGATCGGCCGGCCAACGGTCGAGGTCCTCCCCCTGAATGACGCCGAGTGGGCAGCCGTGAGCCAGGTGCTCGAAAGCTTCGGCGAGCTGGTCAGCACCGCCAACAGGGGGGTTGCGGCCCGTCTTCGCCCGGGAGTAGACGATCTGGCCGATGTGGTTCGTGCGCTGGACAGCCGGGGTCTTCGGGTGGCGAACCTGCAGCTTCACGCACCCACGCTGGATGACGTCTTCCTGGTCAAGACAGGACGCTCCCTCGAGGGCGCCGCCGAGGAGGACGAGGCGCCCGCGCCGGACGCCCTGGAGCTGAATGCCGGCGCGGTACCCGGTGCGACGGGCCAGTTCGGCAGCTACTGAGCCGTCCTCTCGGTCCAGCTAGTCGTATCCGCTCGGGATGAGCCGGTGGGAGCGATCGTCGAGGACGACGACGCCCCCGTCCGGAAGCCATCGCTCCGCCCCCTCGGGCCCGCTGAGAACCGCCGCCTTGGCGCGGGACTCGGCCTCGAGGGCGGTGGGGGCGATCGCGGTGGCCTGCACCACCCCGGTGAACGCCGGCTCGCCCGTGGCCGGATCCAGGAGATGGTGCGCCGGCGTGCCGTCCGGCTTGAGCCAGCTCCGCCTCGTGATGCCGCTGGTGGCGACGCCGGCGGCTCTGAGCGACAGCGTCTGCAGGACCGTCCCGTCGAACGGGCTGGCCACCTCCACCGGCCGAGGCACGCCGTCGGCTCCGCCCACGCGCACGTCGCCGGCGGCCTCGATCGCGAACGTGGAGTGCGCGCCCAGAGCCCGCGCGAGCATGTCCGCAGCCAGGCCCTTGCAGATGCCGCCGCTGTCGAGCAGCGTCCCCGGCGGCCTGGCGATCGTGCGGGCGCTCCGGTCGACAGCGATCCGCTCCCAGCGCCGCGCCGGGCTCGGGCCGGCCGGCCGCCGCCGCGGAGCGAGCTCGAGGATGCGCTCGAGCGCCACCGAGCTGTCGAGGTCCCCCCGGTAGCCCACGCTCTCGATATCGCCGAGGAGCGTGGCGTCCACCAGCCCGCCGGTCCGCTCCGCGGCTTCGACCACGGCCTCCGCGAAGCGGGCCATCGAGTCGCTCACCTCCACCAGCTCGCGCTGGTCGGCGTTGAGCCGCGAGAGCTCGCTGCCGGGCTCGAAGCGGGTGAAGCGGTCGTGCCAGTCGAGGAGGAAGCGGCGGGCCATGTCCGCCGCCCCGGCGGCGCTGCGCCCCGGCGCGTCGCCCGTCACGGCCACCGTGCAGGTGGAGCCGAAGCAGGCGAACTGCCGGCGCTGCTCCGCCCCGCTACTCCCCGTAGACGACGTCGCTCTTGTAGGAGAAGCCGAACTCCTCCGAGTCCTTCTCGGTGCCCGAGTTGTCGATGAACTCGAGCTCGTCGGGGCGGACGCGGTAGAACGAGATGTTGGCCGTGGAGCCGCCCGGCGTGAGGTCGGGGAACTTCTCGCCGAACTTCATCGCCGCCTCCGCGATGCCCTCGCCGGTCACGGGCTCGCAGCTGCCGGATCCCTGCACGCCCTTCGTCTGGCGCCAGTCCGGCGCGTACTCGTCGATCGCGAAGCCGACTCGGCCGTTCGCCTTCGCGTTCTGGGCCGTCCGCGAGGACGGCTTCAGCCAGATCGTGATGTCGATGCCGTCGCTGACGTAGAGGTAGGTCGCCGCGTGGGGCGAGCCGTCGCTCGACACCGTGGCGAGCGTCAGGGCGCTCTCCCCGGCGATGTAGTCGACAACGTGCTGCGGGACGTCCGCCATGTCTGCCTCCTCGCTAGCTCGCCGCCGCGGCGGCCGGCTCGTCGCTCATGAAGTGCTCGAGGAAATCGGTGGAGACGTCGCCCGAGCGGAACTGGTCGTTGGCGAAGACGCGGCGGTGGAACGGGATCGTGGTCTTCACGCCGCGGCCCTCGATGCGGAACTCGGAGAGCGCGCGGTCCATGCGCTCGATCGCCATCGCCCGGTCGGGCGCCCAGACAATGAGCTTGGCGATCAGCGAGTCGTAGAAGGGGCTGATGACCCAGCCCGGATAGCAGTGCGAGTCGACGCGGGTGCCCGGCCCGCCGGGCGGCTCGTACACGTCGAGCCGGCCCGCGGTGGGCGCGAAGTCCTTGTCCGGGTCCTCGGCGTTGATGCGGCACTCGATCGAGTGGCCGCGCAGCTGGACCTGGTCCTGTGAGACGGACAGCGCCTCACCGGCGGCCACGCGGATCTGCTCCTGGATCAGGTCCGAGCTCGTGATCATCTCCGACACCGGGTGCTCGACCTGGATGCGGGCGTTCATCTCCATGAACGACAGGTTGCCGTCGTCGTCGAGCAGGAACTCCATCGTGCCGGCGCCCGTGTAGCCCACCGAGAGGGCGCCGTTCACCGCGCGCTCGCCGATGTCCTTGCGCGCCTCGTCGCTGAGGTGGATCGAGGGCGCCTCCTCGATCAGCTTCTGGTGGCGGCGCTGCACCGAGCAGTCGCGCTCGAAGAAGTAGACGCCGCTGCCGTGGCCGTCGCAGACGAGCTGGACCTCGGTGTGCCGGGGCGCCTCGAGGTAGCGCTCGATGTAGACGGCGCTGTCCTTGAAGATCGCCTGGGCGGTGGCGCGGGTGGTCTTGTAGAGGCGGACCAGGTCCTCGGACTTGCGGACCACGTTCATGCCGCGGCCGCCGCCGCCCGCCACGGCCTTGATGATCACGGGGTATCCGATGTCGTCGGCGATCTCCTGGGCCTCGTCCTCGGTCGGAACCGGTTCGATCGTGCCGGGAAGCAGCGGCAGGCCGGCCTTCTGCATCAGGTCGCGGGCGATCGCCTTGTCGCCGACACTCTCCATCACCTCGGGCTTGGGTCCTATGAAGGTGATGTCGTTGTCCGCGCAGATCTCGGCGAAGAACGGGTCCTCGGAGAGGAAGCCGTAGCCGGGGTGGATCGCGTCGGCCCCGGTCTTCTGCGCGGCGCCGATCACGTTGGGGATGTGCAGGTAGCTCTTGCCGACCGCGGGCGGGCCGACGCGGACTGCCTCGTCGGCGAACTTGACCACGGCGGACTCCTCGTCGGCGGTGGAGTAGATGGCCACCGACTTGACTCCGAGCTCGCGGCAGGCGCGGGCGACGCGTAGGGCGATCTCGCCCCGGTTGGCGATCAGGACCTTCTCGAACACGCGCGCCTACTCTTCCGCCGGCTCGAGGTACATGAGCACCTGTTCGAACTCGACCGGCTCGCCGTCCTTGACCAGGATCTCGGCGACCTTGCCGCCCTCGCCGGCGGCGACCTCGTTCATCAGCTTCATCGCCTCGACGATGCAGACCGTCTGGCCCACCTCGACCACGTCGCCCTCGTCGGCAAACGCCTTGGCCCCCGGCTGGGCGGCCCGGTAGAAGGTGCCCACGAGCGGCGCGAGGACCGGGATGCGATTGTCGGCCGGGGCGTCGTCGGTGATCGCCGCGAACGCGCCGGATGCGCCGCGCGCCTCGGGGGCCACGCCCATCCCGCCCGCGCCCGTGGCCAGGTGGCCGCTGATCGCGGGAGCATCGCCGCCCTCCGCGGGCGCGGCCGGAGCGGGCCCGCCGCGCTCGATCTCGATCTTGTACTCGCCGGCCTTGACCGCGAAGCGCTGGACGCTGGTGCCCTCCAGGCGGCGCACCAGGTCCCGAGCTTCGGCCCAGGTCGACTCGATCATGTTCTTGTCGTCGCTCATGGCCCTCCTAGGTGGTGATCGGCGGAAGCACTGGCTGCCGACCGGGGGCCCCGAACTTTCGGAACCGGTCGTAGCGCCTCTCGAGGAGCTTGTCGGTGGGTAGGCGAAGCAGCTCGCGCAGGCTGTAGACGAGCGCGCGCTTGAGGTTCGCCGCCGCCGCCTGCTTGTCGGTGTGCGCGCCCTCGGCGGGCTCGGGCACCACCGCGTCCATGATCTCGAGCCGCAGCAGGTCGGGTGCGGTGATCCGCAGCGAGGCGGCGGCCCGAGGCGCGGCGGCGGCGTCCTTGAACAGGATCGTCGCGCAGCCCTCGGGGCTGATCACGGAGTAGTACGAGTTCTCCAGCATCATCACCCGGTCGGCTGCGGCCAGGGCGAGCGCGCCGCCGCTGCCGCCCTCGCCGGTCACGATCGTCACGCTGGGCACGCGCAGGCGCGACTGGAGCATGATCGACTCGGCGATCGCGTTCGACTGGCCGCGCTCCTCGGCGCCGATGCCGGGGTAGGCGCCGGCCGTGTCCACCAGCGTGACCACGGGGATGCCGAACTTCTCCGCGTAGCGCATCAGGCGCATGCCCTTGCGGTAGCCGTCCGGCTCGGGCATGCCGAAGTTGCGCTCCATCATCTCGCCGGTCGTCGAGCCCTTCTGGTGCCCGATCAGCATCACCGGCAGCTCGCCGAGGCGGGCGAGGCCGGAGACGATGGCGGGGTCGTCCCTGAAGCCGCGGTCGCCGTGCAGCTCGAGGAAGTCGTCGAAGACGAAGCCGACGTAGTCGAGGGTGTGCGGCCGCCCGAGCTCGCGCGCGAGCTGGACGACCTCCCACGGGTCGCGCTCGCTCAGCACCTCGGCCTCCTCGACCGGGTCCTCGCCCTCGGTCTCCGGCAGCTTGGCCACGAGCTCCTCCGGCTCGGCGCCGCGCGCGTCCTCGATGTAGGCGTGAAACTCGATCAGGTTGCGGATCGTGCGGCCCAGGTTCTCCCGCGTCTCGACCAGGTCGAGCATGCCGTGGTCCATCAGGAAGCCGGCGGTCTGGAAGCCGTCGGGGAGCTTCTCGCGAATCGTCTGCTCGATCACGGAGGGGCCGGCGAAGCCGATGTGGGCGTCCGGCTCGGCGATCAGGACGTCGCCGAGGGTGGCGAACGAGGCGCTGACGCCGCCGTAGGTCGGGTCGGTGAGGAGCGAGGCGTAGAGGAGGCCCTCCTCGTTGAGCCGCCCGATCGCCTGGCTCGTCTTGGCCATCTGCATCAGCGAGACGCAGCCCTCCTGCATGCGAGCGCCGCCGGAGGCGGAGATCACGAGCAGCGGGATGCGCTTCTCGAGCGCCAGCTCGGCGGCGCGGGTGATCGACTCGCCCACCGCGCTGCCCATGCTGCCGCCGACGAAGTCGAAGTCGATGCCGGCCAGCACGAGCGGCTTCCCGTCGATGGTGGCGGTGCCGTAGAGGCCGCCGTCCTTGGAGCCGGTCTTGCTCTGGGCGGCCGAGATGCGGTCGGGGTAGGGCTTCGAGTCCGCGAACGAGAGCGCGTCGATCGGCTCGAGGTCGGCGGACAGCTCCTCGAAGCTGCCCTCGTCCACGAGCTGCGCGATCCGGTCGCGCAGGCGCAGCCGGAAGTGGTGGTTGCACTCGGGGCAGACGTGCAGGTTTCGCTTGAGGCGCTTGTGGTAGACGAACGCCTCGCAGGCCGGGCAGCGCCGCCAGTCTGCCGACGCGGGTCGGGCCGGTGCTGCCACCTCAGCCATTTGGCTCTCCTTGGTCGGCCTGGTCGAGAAGCTCGCGGCGCAGGTCGGCGAGCGTCGCGTCGAGCGCGGCGCCGGCCTCCTCGCGGGTGGGCGGCGCCTCCTGCGCCTGGATGAAGACCATGGTGGCGCCGCGGGCGACCGCCTCGGACGGCGTCTCGTCCGCCCCGGTCTCCGACTCGAGGTAGGCGAGCACGCCGGCGGTGCGGCCCATCGTGTCGATCGCGCTGGCCTCGCGCGCGAGCTCGAGTGCGCGCTCCGCCTGGTCCCGCGCAAGCTCGACCTTGATCGCGCCCTGAAGCGCCGCGACCTGGCTCTCAGGCTGCTCGAGCAGGTCCCTCAGCCGGCCGAACGCTTCGGCAGCCTCGTCGTGGTCGCCGTTCTCGAGCGCCAGCTCGCCGAGGTCGAGCTGGGCGAGCGGCCGCCCCGGGGCCGCCTCCGCCACCTTGCGGGCGGCCGCCAGCGCCTCGGCCGGCTGGCCGAGCGTGCGGTACATCTCGACCAGGGAGATCGCGGCGCTCGACGCGCCCGCCGCGTTGCTCGCCACCCGCTCCAGGATCGAGACGCCCTCGTCCCGCTCGCCCTCCTGGAAGGCTGTGTGGCCGAGCGCCGTGAGGGCCACCTCGTCGTCGGGCTCGATGTCGAGGACCTTGCGGAAGGCGTCGTTTGCCTCGCTCGTGCGGCCCTCGGCGGCCAGGGCGTCGGCCAAATCGCGCCAGGAGTCGGCCGAGTCCGAATCGAGCTCGGTGACCTTGCGCAGGTGGTCGACGGCGTCGTCCGCCCCCGATTCGACGCCCGCGCGCCCTGCCAGCCGCAGCAGTTCGACGTCGTCGGGGGAATCGCCCAGGCCGGCGACGGCGGCCTCGCGGGCCTTGCCGAACTCTCCTGCCTGAAAATGTGAACGTGCCTGCTCCAACGCGCTCATCGGCCTACCTCAACCTGTCGGGACCCTGATGTCAAGCCGTGAAGTGCTCCTACCCACGACCTCTTGCGCCTGGATCGCGGTTATGACGACCGTGCTGACGACGTCCGGAACGAGGCAGCCGCGGCTGAGGTCGTTCACCGGCTTGTTCAGCCCCTGGAGCACCGGACCGATCGCGATCGCCCCCGACGAGCGCTGCACCGCCTTGTAGGCGATGTTGCCCGTCTCGAGGTCGGGAAAGACGAATACCGTGGCCCGTCCGGCCACCTCGCTGCCGGGCAGCTTCTTCTCGGCCACGCCCGGATCGACGGCGGCGTCGTACTGGATCGGGCCCTCCACCTTCAGCTCCGGATGCCGCTCGCGCACGAGCTCCGTGGCCTCGCGCACCTTGTCGACGTCCGCGCCCTTGCCCGACTCGCCGGTGGAGTAGGAGAGCATCGCGATCAGCGGGTCGACGCCGAACGTGGCTGCGGTCTCCGCCGAGCTGGCGGCGATGCCCGCGAGCTGCTCGGCGTCCGGGTTGGGGTTGACCGCACAGTCCCCGTAGACCAGCACGCGGTCGGGCATGCACATGAGGAAGACGCTCGACACGACCGACACGTCGGGCCGGGACTTGATGATCTCGAAGGCGGGGCGGATCGTGTCGCCGGTGGTGTGCGCCGCGCCGGAGACCATGCCGTCGGCATGCCCCGCGCGGACCATGAGCGTGCCGAAGTAGCTCACGTCCGCGACGGTGTCGAAGGCCAGCTCCTCGGTCACGCCCTTGTGCCCCCGCAGCTCGTGGTAGGCGGCCGCGTACTCCTCGCGCTCCGGCGCCTGCGCGGGGTCGACGAGGCGGGCGCCCTCGAGGTCCAGGCCGAGGGCGGCGGCGCGCCCGCTCACGTCGTCCACGTCGCCGAGGATCGTCAACTCCACGACCCCCCGGCGCAAGAGCAATTCGGCGGCCCGGAGCACGCGCTCGTCATCGCCCTCCGGCAGCACGATGTGGCGCGGGTCGGCGCCGGCGCGCTCCATGAGGTCGTGCTCGAACATCGTCGGCGTCATCCGCGGCGTGCGCTCCAGGTTGATGCGCTCGAACAGCTCGTCGGCGTCCACCGCCGACTCGAACAGACCCGCCGCGGCGGCCAGCTTGCGCTCGTTTTCGGCGGTCAGGCGCGGCTGGGCCGAGCCGACCTTGGTGGCGGTGGCGAAGGTGCGGTCCGGCACCTCGAGCACCGGGAAGGGGGCGGTCTCCAGCAGGCGCCGGATCGCGGGATGGAGCTCGTAGCCCGCGGTGACGAGCACGCCCGCGACCGTCGGGAACCTCGAGGAGAGCGTGGAGATGACGCTGGCGATCAGCACGTCGGGCCGGTCGCCGGGGACGATCACGAGCGTCCCCTCCTCCAGGTCGTCGATGAAGTGCTCCACGCTCATGGCGGCGATTCGCACAGCCCTCACGTCGCGCTGGAGGAGCTCCTCGCTCGTGGTGGGCAGGGTGAGCGACGCCCCCGCCCACGACGCGCGCCGCAGCTCCGCGGCCTCGACCAGCGGCTGAGCTCCGGTCACCGCAGCAACGTCGGCCACCGTCGGATAGCCCAGTTCCGGGTGCTCGGGGAGCACGTAGATGCGCGGCTCCTCACCGTCCACGTTCGGCGCCTCGCCCGACGCTCGGTTGACGATCACGCCGAAGAGCTCGCAGCCCTTCCTCTCGAGCGCCTCGCGGGCGGCCGGCGCGTCGCCGGTCGTGACGACGAGGACGGGGCAGCCGAGCTCGTTGGCGAGCTCGGCGTCGCGCTCGAGGTCGCCGCCCGCGCAGACCACGACATCGCTGTCGGCCTCGAGGCCGCGGAAGGCGGCGACCACGTCCTGCTTCTCCGGCGGGGGCGACTCGGCCGCGAGCCCGTAGCGGGCGCGCATGAGGTCGGCCAGCCGGCCGCCTCGCGGCTCGAGGAATCCCACCCGCGCGACGCGGGCGGAGAGCAGCTCCACGAGCCCGAGCGCGACGACCGACTCGCCGCTGCCGGGCCCGGTTGCCGTTATGTAGACGCTGCGGGCCTGCCCCACGTCCACTCGAGGATCTCTGGCGGGTCGTTGCCCTCCTCGCGGATGTACGCGCGGAGCTCCTTGAGCTTGCTGCGGAACTGCTCGATCGTGTCCTGGGCGCCCTCGACGTCGCGCACCGCGAAGGCGCCGGACGCGCCCCGGACCGCCTCGGAGGCGCCCACGTCGATGCGGCTCAGCGCCTCGATGGCGAGCGTGTAGCGGTCGACGCCGTTCATCGCCAGCAGGTCGAACGGCGTGGTCGTGGTGCCCTCCTCGACGTAGCCGCGGACGTGGAAGCGCTCCTGGAGCGGCCTCCGGTGGATCAGCTGGTGCACCGCAGACGGATAGCCGTGGAAGTTGAAGAGCACCGGCCGCTCCATCGTGAAGAGCTCCCTGAACTCCTCCTGGTCGAGGCCGTCCGGATGCGCCTCGGGCAGGGCCAGCGAGAACAGGTTCGTGACGTTCACGAACTTGACGCGCAGGTCGGGCACGTGCTCGCGCAGCAGCGCCGTGGTGGCGAGCAGCTCGATCGTCGGGATCGTGCCGCAGCAGGCGAGCACGATGTCCGGATCGCCGCTCACGTCGGTGCTGGCCCACTTCCACTCCGACGCCCCTGCCTCCACGTGCGCCTTCGCCTCGTCCATCGACAGCCACTGCGGCAGCGGGTGCTTGGTGGCGATCACGAGGTTGATCGTGCGCGTGGAGTCGAGGCACTTGTCCATCGTCGCCACGAGCGTGTTGGCGTCGGGCGGCAGGTAGATGCGGGCCGTGTCCTCCTTGCGGTTGAGCATGGAGTTGATGAAGCCCGGCACCTGGTGCGAGTAGCCGTTGTGGTCCTGGCGCCAGCCGACCGAGGTCAGCAGGTAGTTCATCGACGGCACCGGCTCGCGCCAGGGCGCCTCGTCCTTGGACATCTTCAGGAACTTGCCGTACTGGTTGACCATCCCGTCGATGATCGGAATGAACGCCTCGTAGCAAGGGAAGAGGCCGTGGCGGCCGGTGAGCACGTAGCCCTGTAGCCAGCCCTGGCAGTTGTGCTCGGAGAGCACCTCCATGATCCGGCCGTCCGGCGAGTGGCCCGTGTCGATCTTCGGGTCGAGCGGCCACTCCCAGGCGTGATCGGTGGCCTCGAACACCGGCCCGAGCCGGTTGGACGCCACCTCGTCCGGGCAGACAATGCGGAAGTTCTTCTCGTCGTCGTTGAGGCGGAAGACGTCCCTCAGGTACTCGCCCAGGGAGTTGAGCGCGCTGCCGTTGGCCTCGCCGGGGCCGGGGACGTCGAAGGCGTGCTCGTCGAGCGAGGGGCGGTTGAGCGCCTTGCGCATCTTGCCGCCGTTGACGTGCGGGTTCGCGCCCATGCGCAGGTCGCCCTCCGGGCAGGAGGCGAGCACCTCCTGCGTGGGGCCGCCGCTCTCGTCGAACAGCTCCTCCGGCTTGTAGGAGCGCAGCCAGTCCTCGAGGATCTTCAGGTGCTCCGGGTTCGACTTGGCCTGCATGGCCGGCACCTGGTGCGCCTTCGAGGTGCCCTCGATCTGCACGCCGTCGACCTCCTTCGGCCCCGTCCAGCCCTTGGGCGACTTGACCACCAGCATCGGCCAGCGCGGACGGTCGGGACGGCCCCCGTTCCGCGACTGCGACTGGAGCTCGCGGATCTCGGAGTGGGCCGTGTCGAGCGCCTCGGCCAGCGCGGCGTCGAGGTCGTCGCCCTCGACGATCAACGGGTGCCAGCCGAAGCCCTCGAACAGCTTGGTCAGCTCCTCGTTGTTCAGCGACTTGTAGATCGTCGGATTGGCGATCTTGTAGCCGTTCAAGTGCAGCATCGGCAGCACCGCGCCGCTCGTGGCGGGGTCGAGGAACTTGTTCGAGTGCCAGGCGCCGGCGGTGGGGCCGGACTCGGCCTCGCCGTCGCCGATGATGCAGCCGACGATCAGGTCCGGGTTGTCGAGCGCTGCGCCGAAGGCGGTCGCGAGGGCGTAGCCGAGCTCACCGCCCTCGTGGATCGTCCCGGGGACCATCGGGCCGAGGTGGCTGGGGAAGCCGCCAGGCCAGGAGAACTCCTTGACCAGCGTCGCCAGGCCCTGCCGGTCGCGACCCATGTCCGGCCGGACCTCGCCCAGGCAGCCGTCGATCCATAGGTTCGCGAGGTTGGCGGGGGCGCCGTGGCCGGGGCCCGTGACGAGCAGGACCTGCGCCTGGGTGTCGAGGATCAGGCGGTTGAGACCGGCGTACATGAGGTTGAGGCCGGGGACCGTTCCCCAGTGGCCGAGCAGGCGGTGCTTGATGTGCTCGGGCCCCAGAGGCTCCTCGAGCATGTGGTTCCCCTGCAGGTAGATCATGGCCGCCGCGATGTAGTTGGTCGCGCGGCGGTACAGCGGCAGGTTTTCGACGCGGCTGGACGAGGCAGCTCCGGTCGCTTCCAATGAAGCCTCCCAGGGATCCGTGGTGGTCCAAGCGAACCTAACCGCAGGCCCTTAAGGGCGCAAGCTCAGCCCCGCGCTTGCGCGAACCTCGCGCGGCGCTCACAGCGCAGGCATTTCGACTCGTAGCCCCCGGTGAGCACCTGCACCGTGAGCTTGGCGCCGCAGTCGCCGCAGTAGCGCGGGGGGTCGAGCGATGCCCCCGGCTTCGCCTCTCCGGCGCAGCCGTCGTGATCGGCAAGAGACTCGCCGCAGCGCGGGCAGAACCCGCTCAAAGCACTTTCGAGACCGTCTTGACCGGCATCTTCAACTCGCTCAGCATCTCGAGGTCGTCCTCGATGTCCTGGCCGAGCGTGGTCAGGTAGTTGCCGGTGATCAGCGCGTTGATACCCGCCTCGAGGCCCATCCGCTGGAGGTCCCCGAGCGTGATCTCGCGGCCGCCGCCGTAGCGCAGGACCGTGGAGGGCATGGCGAGCCGGAACAGGGCGATCGTCCGGATCGCCTCCTCGGGCTCGACGATCGAGTTGTCGGACAGCGGCGTGCCCGGGCGCGGGTTGAGGAAGTTCATCGGCACCTCGTGCGGGCCGAGCTCGGCGAGCTGGAACGCCAGCTCGAGCCGCTGCTCCCTCGTCTCGCCGAGACCGATGATGCCGCCGCTGCAGAGCTCCATGCCCGTCTCGCGCACGAGCTGGCAGGTGTCCCAGCGGTCCTCCCAGCTGTGGGTCGTGCAGATGCTGGGGAAGTAGCTCCTGGCCGCCTCGAGGTTGTGGTTGTAGCGGTGCACCCCGTTGTCGGCGAGCTCGAAGGCCTGCTCGCGCGTGAGGATTCCCAGCGAGCAGGCCACATCGAGGTCGGTCTCCTTGTGGACCCGCTCGGTGCACTCGAGCACATGGTCCATGAGCCGGCGGTCCGGGCCGCGCACCGCGTAGACGATGCAGAACTCGGTGGCGCCGGTGGCCGCCGTCTCCTCGGCGGCGCGCATGAGCTGGTCGTAGGGGATGTAGCCCGTGGGCGCGACCGGGCTGTCGCCGAACGCCGACGACTGCGAGCAGAAGTGGCAGTCCTCGGGGCAGCCGCCCGTCTTGCCCGAGACGATCCCCTCGACCTCCACACCGTCGCCGCAGTACTTGAGCCGCACCTGGTGGGCGAGGTCCGCGACCCGTCCCAAGTAGAGGTCCGGGAGCTGTTGCAGGTCCTTCGCCTCGTCCATCGTCAGCCGGCCGCCCTCCTCGAGCAGAGTTCGCTCGGCATCGACCAGCAGCTTCTCGGGATCCCAGGTGGTTGCGCTCATCTTCGCGATGCTAGGAACGGGTGCGGTCGGAACCTCTGAGTCGCTAGGCGCTAGTCGCTAGGCGCTAGGAACGGCAGAGGGATGGGCCTTAGCGACTAGCGACTAGCGACTTGTCGTTCCCGCCGGTTACGCTCGCACTGCTCGTGCCCCGCCCCGCCCTGGCCTCCCTGCCGGCAGCGCTACTCGCCGCGCTCGTCCTCTCGCCGAGTGCCGACGCCGCTACGCGCCAGTGGGCGACGGTGAACCTCTGCAAGCCCGTCTCGGCGCCGCACTCGGTGGGGGTCAGGGCCAGCATGTCCGGCACCGGGCACCTGACTCGGATGTTCATGCGTTTCCGAGCCCAGTACATCCTTCCGGGCCGGCACCGCTGGCATCCCGTCAAGGGCTCCGGCGGGGTGTCGCCATGGGTCGATCAGGGCCGGGCCCGTACGCGAACCGTCCAGACCGGCTGGAATTTCGACCTCGACCCGGCCTCCGCCCAGGCCTCCTTCCTGGTCCGCGGCCTGGTCGACTTCCAATGGCGCTCCAAGCGGCGCCGGGAGGGAGGACGGCCCGCTCGCTGGGTGGTCGTCAAGCGCCGCCGGGCAGCCACGCGAGGGGGGATCCGCGGGGCGGACGGCGGCGATCCGCCGGGAACTTCGCTCACGACGTGCCTCTTCCCCTAGCGACCGCTACCCTGGACATTGGGAGGCGCCGTGCCGATAAGAGGCTCAGTGCGCCGCATACTCATCGCGACAGCTCTCGTCGCCGGGCTTGCCACCGTCGCGGTCGCCCACGCGGCCGGCGGCGGCGGATCGGGCCCCCGGTGGGCGACCGTCAACTCCTGTAGCCCCGCGCAGGTCGGGGTGCGGGCGAGCCTGCCCGGCGACGGCTCGGACAAGCAGATGCGCGTCCGCTTCACGGCCCAGTACTGGTCGGCCAAGCAGCGCGCCTGGCTGCCGGTCGCGGGAGTGCCATCCTCGCCCTGGCTGGATGCCGGCTCGGCCCGCTACTCCTACGGTCAGGCCGGCTGGACCTTCCAGTTCGACCCCCCGCACGCCGGAACGCACAACCTGGTGCGCGGCGTGGCGGAGATGCAGTGGCTGAGCGGCGGCTCGGTCTCCCGCAGCGCGAGCGTGGTCACGCAGGGCGGGGTAGCAAGCGACGTCGGCGGCTCGCAGGCCAGCTGCAGCCTCTAGTCGAAGAGCCGCGGATCGTTGGTGATCACGCCGTCCACGCCGAGCGCCTCGAGCGCGGCGATCTTGCCGGCGTCGTCGACGGTCCAGACGTAGAGCTGGCCGCCCGCCCCCTGGACCGCACCGACGAGCTTCGGGCTCACCAGCAGCCGGTGTGCCATCAGCGCCTCGCAGCCGCCTGACTCGATCCGGCGCGCCGCGCGGGCCGGCAGCCGCGCGCGCCACCAGCGCAGTATCCCGTAGGCGGGCAGCGCCAGGACGCTCCGGGTGTAGTCGCGCTTGGCTCGCGGAACCGACCAGCCCCGGCGCAGCTCGGGGGCGATCTCGCCGAGCCGCTCGAGGCTCTCGACGTAGGTGGTGGAGACAAGGGCCCTGTCGCCAAGGCCGCGGGCGTCGAGGCCCTCGGCCACCTCGCGCTCGTAGCCGGGCAGCTTGAGGTCGACGTCGAGCTCGACGTCGGCGTAGGCCTCGCCGGCGAAGTGGTCGAGGCCCTCGTCGAGCGTGAGGCAGTCGCGCTCGTCGGCGTCGTCCCAGTCGTGGGCGAGCACGAGGCGGCCGTCGCGGGTGCGCAGGACGTCGAACTCGATCATGTCGACGCCGTGCTCGAGGGCGGCCTCGAAGCTCGCGATCGTGTTGCCGGGCGCGACGTGGTCGGCGCCCTTGTGGCCGACGCGCTTCACCGCTGGCAGCCGGGGCACCAGAAGGTCGTGCGGTTGTCGTCGCCCTGACCGCGGCGGCGAATCGCTGTGCCGCAGCGGGGGCAGGGCCGGCCGGCGCGCTCGTAGACGCTCGGCTCGTCGAGGTAGCCGGCGCCGGCGGCCGAACGCCGCATCAGCGGGCGCACTGCCCGAAGGATCGCAAGCGCGTCGTCGTCGGAAGCGTCGCGCAGTGGCCGCCATGGGTCGACATGGGCCTGGAAGCAGCCCTCCGACTTCCAGATGTTCCCGATGCCGGCGACGTTCCGCTGGTCGAGGATGGCGTCGCCGATGCCACGCGTCTGGTCGTCCTCGCGGAGGCGTTTCAGGAAGGTTCTCTCGCTGAAGTCGTCGGCGATGATGTCCGGCCCGAGGCCGGCCAGCCGCTGGTCGAAGCGCGTCCGGCCGTCGGTCATCAGCTCCAGCACCGGGCCGTCGAACTGGACGACCTCGTGGTCCGACGTCCTGATCACGAGCCAGGCCCGCCGCGGTGAGCGCCGCCACTGCTGGCCCCGCTCGTAGATGCCCCAGAGGCCGCCCATGCGCAGGTGCGAGTGGAGCGCGAGCCCGCCCTCGAAACGGACCAGCAGGTGCTTGCCGCGCGCGTCCACCGCGCGCACGCCGCGGCCCGCCAGCCGCTCGGGCCAGCGGTCGCGGGCATGGCGGGCCTGTGGTGTCTCGATCGCGACGATCTCCTTGCCCACCAATGCGGTGCGCATGCGCCGCGCGGCCGAGTGGATGGTGTCGCCCTCGGGCATGCCCTCGAGGGTACGGTGAAAAAAAGGGCCCCGTCCCCTTTCTTTCACTCAGTCGCGTGTGAGCCCGGCCGGCTCCTGGGGCCGCCCTCGCGGGTGCAGCTCGTCCGCCTCGAACATGTGGTGGAGGAGTTGGATCGCGACCGAGCCCTCGCCGACCGCGGACGCCACCCGCTTGACCGAGCCGTGGCGGACGTCGCCGGCCGCGAACACGCCGGGCATGCTCGTCTCGAACAGGAACGGGTCGCGCTCGAGCGGCCAGCCGTCGCGGGCGAGCTCGCTGCCGGTAAGCACGAAGCCGCGGTCGTCACGCTGGACCTCGGGCGGCAGCCAGTCGGTGTGCGGCCGTGCTCCGATCATCAGGAACAGTCCGTCTGCGCTGACCGTTTCCTGGCTGCCGCTAGCTCGATCGCTGAGGACGAGCTCCTCGAGCCAGCCGTCGCCGCCGCCGTCCACGATCTCCGTGCCCGTGCGTACGTCCACGTTGGGCGTCGTCTCGACCTGGCGGACGAGGTAGTGCGACATGCCGGCGTCGAGCGACTCGGCGCGAACCACGAGCGTCACCTGGCGGGCGTAGCGGGCGAGGTGGAGCGCGGCCTGCCCGGCTGAATTGGCCCCGCCGAGGACGTAGACGTGACGGCCCGCCGCCGCGGGGGCCTCCGAGGTCGGGCCGCCGTAGAAGACCCCGGCGCCGTTCAGCTCCTCGAGGGAGGGAACCGCGAGGCGGCGATACTCGGCGCCCGTGGCCAGGAGCACCGCGCGGGTCCGCAGCGGGCCGAAGTCCGAGAGCTCGAGGTAGAGCTCGCCCCCCTCGCGGCGGAGGGCGCCGGCCTCCTGCATGAATACGAAGTTGGCCCCGAATACCCATGCCTGGTCATACGCGTGCTGGGCGAGGCGGCGCCCGCTCACTCCTCGGGGGAAGCCGAGGTAGTTGCGGATCAGGGAGCTGTAGGTGGCCTGCCCACCTAGCCCGCCGGCGTCGACGACCAGCGTGCTGAACCCCTCCGAGGCGCCGTAGACGGCGGCCGACAGGCCGGCGGGCCCCGCCCCGACGATCACCAGGTCGAACTCCATGCGCTCCGGGCTGATCGGCGAACCCGCGGCCTCGGCCATCTCCGCGTTGGTCGGGTCGACCAGGATGCGCCCGTCGGGGAGCACGAGGATCGGAGGATGCGTCCCCTCGCCCGCCTGAGCCATCAGCTCGCGGCCCTCGCTCGAGTCCGCCAGGCAGAAGGCGTGCGGAATCGCGCAGCGCGAGAGCACGCTCCTCAGCTCGTACGCCCGCCCCGACCAGGAATCGCCGACGACGCGGATCGTGTACGGCGACCCGTGGAGCGCCTCGGACCAGTCGAGCAGGAGTCCCGAGATCGCCTGGTGGAAGAGCTCGTCCGGCGACCCCGACGGCCGCAGCACGTAGTGGTCGACGTGGCCCTCCGCGATCGCCCTGAAGATCGCCTCGCCCGTCGCGCGGTCACCCCAGACACCCCAGGGGATCATCAGCCCGCGCTTGGCGTGCGGGTGGAGGCGGCGTGCCTCAGCGAGCAGGTCCATGCCAGTTATCCCGGAGAGCTCCTGGCCGGCTATGACCAGCGCCACCTCCTCGCCCGCGGCGGCGAGCTCCTCGAGCCGGGCGCGCGCCCCCGTCGGGTCGCCGGTGCACTCGATCTCGTAGTGGCGCCCGTAGCGGTCGCGCAGCTCGCGCTCGACGTCCCGCAGCGCATCGGCATCCTGCTCGACGGTCACGAGCACCGGACCAGGCATGTGAGTGACTCTAAGCGCTCAGGGTGAGCTTGCGCGGGCTCTGGCGGAAGCCCAGCTCGAGCAGGAGGGCACCTACCGGGGAGCCGATCACCGGCTCGCCGTCGTAGCGCTCGAGGCCGAGCTTGGGGATCCGGCCGCGGCGGACCTCGCCGGCGAGCGTCTCCAGGCAGGTGCGAAGGTCGTCGTCGTCGAGCTCGGCGAGCGGCAGCAGGCCCTTGCCGCCGCGCTCGACGTAGAGGACGGGCTCGGCCTCGAGCGTGACCACGTACGCGCCGGGCACGCGGGCGGGGCGCCGGCCCTCCTCGCGCTTGGGCCAGGGGAGTGATGCGCCGTAGGGATTGGCCGGGTCGGTGGCGGCGAGCACGAGTGGGCCGGCGGGCTCGTCGCTGCGCAGTCCGCGCAAGCGCTCGACCGCGGCCGGCAGCGCGAACTGCGCACCGCCGAGGCCCTCGACGAAGTAGCCGCGGCGGGCGGTGCCGAGCGTCTCCAGGTTCGACAGCTCTCCGTAGAGCGCCGCGAAGCCGCCGGGGATGCCCTCGGCCAGCACGGTCTCGCGGGTCACGATCCCGTAGCGCTCGAGCAGCACTTCGCACAGCGCCCGGACGCGCGGACCGTGGGCGGGAGCGTCGGCGAACAGCCCCCTGGTCAGCGACCAGCGGCCCTGCACCTGCGGCGCCTCGGGGCGGCGGCGGCGGGCGAAGCGCCTGCCCGGCTGGCGCTCGCGGCGGGCGAGCGTGAGGCGCGGTGCTCGCAGCGGGGCGAAGGCGTCGTTGCTGGCCTCGCCGGCCCAGACGAGATCCCAGAGCCCCTCCTGGAGTTCGAGCGGCTCGACCTCACCGAGGTCGGCGAGCAGGTCGGTCCAGAAGGCGGCGCCGGCAGCGAGCCGCTCGCGCAACGCCTCGTGCAGGGGCTCGCCGGGAGCCTCGCCCTTGAGGGGCGGCGGGCCCAGCCAGCGGGCGTCCTCGCGGAAGTAGAGGGCAACGCGCCCCGAGCTGCGCCCGAGCGAGCCGGCACCCACCCAGACAAGCTCGCCGCCGGCGCAGAGCTGGTCCATCCAGGCCTGCGAGTAGGCGCCCACGCGGCGCGGCAGCACGTCGCGCTCCCAGGTCTCCGCCGACAGCGCGACGCCCTGGAGCGGGACGAGGATCTCGCGCAGGCGGTCGACGCCGGCGCCACCCGGCGGAGCGGCGTCCACGCCCTGCCAGGCGGGTAGGAAGCGGGCGAGCGCGCGCTGCTCGGCGGGCTCGACCTCCTTGCGCAGGCTGGCGAGCGAGGCCCTGCGCAGGCGCCGGAGCACGTCCGGGTCGCACCACTCGCGCTCCGTGCCGCCGGGGCGAAGCTCGCCGCGCACGAGGTCGCCATCCGTCTCGAGCTCACGCAGAACCGGGCCGAAGTCGAACTCGTAGCGGTCGCCGAGCTGGCGCGTGGTGAACGGTCCGTGGGTGCGCGCGAACCGCCGCACGAGCCGCGCGAGCGGCTCCTCGACCTCCTCGAGGAACGTCTCCGGCAGCCCGCCCGGCGGCACCGCGCCGAAGGCATCGCGGTAGAGGCCGGCGTCCTCGGCAGCGATCCAGCGTTCCTCGCCCCCGATGCGCATGCGCGCCGCGCGGCGCTGCTTCTCGAGCTCACCCAGGATGCGCTTGCCGGACACGGCGTCGAGGCAGCGGACCTGCGCCTCGTCCACGGTGAGGTCGCCCACCGCGCGCAGCACGTCGTGGAGACCGTCGGCGTTGGCGGCCCGCATCCGCTCGCTCACCCGCTGGAGGTCCTCCTCGACCTCTTCGAGCGCAGTCGGGTCGATCAGCTCGCGCAGCTCCTCCTGGCCGAGCAGCTCGCGCAAGAGGTCGCGGTCGAGCGAGAGGGCGGCCGCCCGCCGTTCGGCGTTGGGCGTGTCGCCCTCGTACATGTAGGTGGCTACGTAGTCGAACAGCAGCGACGAGGCGAACGGCGACGCGCGCTGCGTCTCCACCTCGACCAGCGACAGCTCGCGGGTGTGGAGGCCGCGCAGCAGCTCGGTGAGGCCCGGCAGGTCGAAGACGTCGCGCAGGCACTCGCGGTAGGTCTCGAGCACGACCGGGAACTGGCCGTAGCGCTTGGCCACCTCGAGCAGCGACTGCGCCTTGAGCCGCTGCTGCCAGAGCGGGGTGCGCTTGCCGGGATACGCGCGCGGCAGGAGCAGCGAGCGGGCCGCGTTCTCACGGAAGCGGGCTCCGAACAGGGCCGAGCCGGACAGCTCGCCCACCACGAGCTCCTCGATCTGGTCGGGCTCCACGAGCACCAGCTCAGGCGACGGGGGCTCGTCGGCGTCGGGCAGGTGGACGATGATCCCGTCGTCCGACCAGATCGCGTCCGACTCGAGGCCGAACTGGTCGCGGATCCGGGCGGACAGCGCCAGTGCCCAGGCGGCGTGCACGCGGCCGCCGTAGGGCGAGAGGACGCACAGGCGCCAGTCGCCGATCTCGTCGCGGAAGCGCTCCACCACGATCGTCCGCTCGCTCGGCACGACCCGCGTCGCCTCGCGCTGCTCGCGCAGGAACGAGACGAGGTTGCGCGCAGCGCGTTCGTCGAGGTCGTACTCCTCCACCAACTCCGTCGGCTCGCGGTCCACGGCCTCGCGCGCGAACCGGCCGATCGCCTTGCCGAGCTCGACCGGGCGGCCCACTCCGTCGCCGCGCCAGAACGGGATCGCGCCGGGCGCGCCGGGCGCGGGGCTGACGATCACGCGGTCGCGGGTGATCTCCTCGATCCGCCAGGTCGAGGCGCCGAGCAGGAAGGCCTGGCCGGGGCGCGCCTCATAGACCATCTCCTCGTCGAGCTCGCCCACGCGGCGGCCGTCGGGCAGGTGGACGCCGTAGAGGCCGCGGTCCGGGATGGTCCCGGCGTTGGTCACGGCGAGCTGCCGTGCGCCCTTCCGCGCCCGGATCGTGTCCTCCACCCGGTCCCAGACGATCCGCGGCCGCAACTCCGCGAACTCCTCGGAGGGGTAGCGGCCGTCGAGCATGTCGAGAACGCTGTCGAGCAGCTCGCGCGAGAGCTCGCCGAAGGGGTAGGCGCGGCGGACCAGCTCGTGCAGCTCCGGGACCCTCCACTCGTCGCCTGCCGCGGTCATTGCCACGATCTGCTGCGCCAGAACGTCGAGCGGGTTCCGCGGGACCACCGTCGGCTCGATGTCGCCGTCGCGCATCCGCCGCGCGACCACCGTGCACTCGAGCAGGTCGGCCCTGAACTTGGGGAAGATCCGGCCCTTCGATACCTCGCCCACGCCGTGGCCGGCGCGGCCGATCCGCTGGAGCCCGGCAGTCACCGACTTGGGCGACTCGACCTGGAGCACGAGGTCGACGGCGCCCATGTCGATGCCCAGCTCCAAGGACGAGGTCGCAACCAGGCAGGGGAGCTCGCCCGACTTGAGCAGGTCCTCGACCACGAGCCGCTCCTCGCGCGCGAGCGAGCCGTGGTGCGCCCGTGCAACAACGGGCCCCGTCCCCGTTTTTTCATCCGCCGCCAGCTCGTTCAGCCGCACCGCCAGGCGCTCGGCGCCGCGGCGGGCGTTCACGAAGATGATCGTCGAGCGGTGCCGCTTCACCAGGTCGAGCAGCTCCGGGTAGATCGCGGGCCAGATAGACCTCTGAGTGGCGGGCCGGTCGCCCAGACCCGTGCCCATCAGGTCGCCGCCTCCCCCGGCCGTGCCCATCACCTCGACGGCGGGGTCGCCGATGTCGTGCGCGTCCGGCTCCCTCATGTCCTCGACCGGAACCTGGATCCGCAGGTCGAGCGGCTTGCGGATGCCCGTGTCCACGATGCGGCAGTCGCGGCCGCCGCCCACGAGGAAGCGGCCGACCTCCTCGAGCGGCCGCTGGGTGGCGGACAGGCCGATCCGCTGAAGCGGCCTGCCGGCCAGGTGCTCGAGCCGCTCGAGCGTCAGCGCCAGGTGCGCGCCCCGCTTGGTCTGAGCGACGGCGTGGATCTCGTCGACGATCACCCACTCGCTGTCGACGAGGAACTCCTGCGCCCGCGAGGTGAGCATCAGGTAGAGCGATTCGGGCGTGGTGATCAGCACGTCCGGCGGCTTGCGCAACATCGCCTGACGCTCCTTCTGCGGCGTGTCGCCGGTGCGGATGGCCACGTCGATGTCGCCGCCGATTCCCTTCAGCGGCGCGCGCAGGTTCTTCTCGATGTCGTACGAGAGCGCCTTCAGCGGCGAGACGTAGACGAGACGCGTGCGCCGCGAACGCGTGGTGCGGTGCTCGCCGGACCAACGCTCCAGCTCCGCTCCTCCCGCCGGCTCGGCCACCAGGCGGTCGAGCCCCCAGAGGAAGGCGGCGAGCGTCTTGCCGGAGCCGGTGGGGGCGGACACGAGCACGTTCTCGCCCTTCGCGATCGCCGGCCAGGCCTGCTCCTGAGCCGGTGTCGGGCCCTCGAAGGACCGTTCGAACCAGTCACGGACCGGGTCGGTGAAGTCGGCGAGAGGCTCGGAAGGCACGCAACCCACGAGCGTACCGCGCGGGCTGCCTCGGCTACCTGAGGCGGCGTGCGACCGCGCCGGCCACGGCCATCGCCGCTCCCGCGATGGCGACGATCGCAGGACGGGCGCCGGTGAAGGCAAGCCCCGAGCCGCCCCCGCTCGGACCGGAGGAGCCGCTTGCGGCGGTTCCGGAGCCTCGTTCGCGGCTCCCGCCGGAGCGCCGGCCGTGCCCCCGCTTGCCTCCGCCCCCCGCCGTGGAAGCCGGGATCGGCTCCTCGAAGCGCTTGCGATAGGTGCTGGCGCCATCGGCGCGGACGAGGGTCAGCACGAGCTCTGCCGTGTCCCCCACGCCACTCACCTCGACGTGGGCGAAGTGGCCGTGGCGATCGTCGGCGTAGGCGATCCCGGGGCGGCCGCGCAGATTCCGCGCCGCCAGCGGGTCGACCAGCGTGATGTCGTTCGGGACCGGGATGTCCAGCGGGCAGGGGCGAGCCTCGAACAGCTCGCCGCGGTCGTAGACCATCGTGAAGTGGGTGTCGCCTGTGACGAAGATCGTGCGGCCGCTCACGCGCTTCGAGATGTGGCGTAGCAGGAGGTCGCGCTCGGCCGTGAAGCCGGAGCTCCAGTTGCCGTCGCGGGCGTTCTCCTGATCGCCCGGGGAGAGGGTGCAGGGCGAGCAGATCAGCTTGAACGGCGCCCTGGACGAGGCCAGCGTTTCGAGAAGCCAGTCGCGCTGATCGCGGCCGAGGAGAGTCTTCGCCTCGGTGTCCGGCTCGTCCGGATCGCTCTTGAACTTCCGCTGGTCCAGGACCCAGGTTTCGAGGAGCCCGGCGCTGAAGCGGTGATAGGGACGGCGCTCCATCAGCGCCTCCCAGGGCGCGACTCCGATCGCCTTCAGGTTCGTGGAGTTGGCGTCCTGAACGCCGTAGTCGTGATCGTCGCGGCCGGGGACGAAGGCCGAGCGCTCCAGCAAGGGCGCCAGAGACGGCCCCGTGAGGAAGTCACGCCAGATCCCGGCATAGCCGCTGAGCGTCTGCGCCAGTGGGCCCACCGTGTCCGGATAGTTCAGATCGCCCTGCCAGACGAATACGTCCGGCCGGCGGCGGACGAGCACGTCGAAGATGGGGCCGAACTGGGAGGCGCACGCCGCCACCGCCAGGGTCACCCGGCTCCGGCTTCCGGCCGCGGGAAGGACGCGGAACGAGCGGACGGGCCCGCGGGTCTCGTGACCGCGACGGCTGAGGCGGGCTCGCCAGTAGACGCGCCGATTCGCCTCCAATCCCGTGACCGTCTTCGCCGCGGCCTCGTAGTCCCCCGTGACCCCGGCGGTCACGCGGCGCGAGTCACGGAAGTCCGGTCTCGACGCGACCTCGACCGACACCCGCGCCGGCAGGTCGGTCGCGACCCGGAGGTTCCCGGCGCGGGCTCCCGGCACCCCACTCGTAGCGGCGACGACGGAGGGGGCGGTCACGCCGAGCGGCTCCGGCGTGCTCACGCTCAGCTCCCGGACCGAGACGGTGGACCGCTCGCGGATCTCACCGATCAGCGCCTGCCCCGCCGGGCTCTCGATCACAGCCTCGCCCTCCTGGATCCCGTAGGGAAGGAGGTGCACGTTGCCGAGCGCGGGGAACGCGTCGTTGCGCTCACTCGGAAAGAGCGTCCTCGCGGTCGCGAGGACCCCGGGATCGCCCGGGGCTTGAAGCGAGCCGAACCCGTCGCTCGCCGAGGCGCTGAAGCGTGCGCCGGTGGCGTCGACGAGGGTCGCCGTCAGGCCGGTTGGGGCCGACCCACGCGCCTCGAGCGAAAGCGTCAGCGGAAGCCGCACCGCCGCAGCCGGGACATGCGTGAGCTCCACGATCTCGCTGCCCGAGCGTCGCACGACGACCAACGCGGCCCGCTCCTGTTCGTAGATCGCCGCGTAGTAGTAACGATGGGAAGTCCGGCGCAGCACCACCCCGGCCCCCGCGCCGGTTCGCGTGATCACGGCGCTGACCGTGCCCTGGGCGAAGCGCCGGTCGACGGCGAAGGCGACCGGGCGGGGGTCGTTGGGGAAGACGTCCGAGCCCGCCTCGAGTAGGCCCTGTCCGCCGGCGCGGTGCAGGTTCGCGACCCCCACGCAGGCGAAGCCCGGCCAGCCCGTCCCGTCAGCGAGCGCGGAGAAGTCCGCTCTCCACGACGTGGCCGCGGCGGAAGCCGCGCGGGGCCAACCGGCAAGCGCCGCCCCTGCAGCGGTCGCGGCGAGGAACTCGCGACGGCTCAGCAAGCCGGGGACGGTACCGCCCCGCCGTCGTCGTTACGCCGCCTCCGCCCGCTCTATCTCGGCGCCGAGCCGAGCGAGCTCGTCACCGGGAAGCGCCTGCTCCACCATCGGGAACAGGACCCGCTCTTCGTGTCGGATGTGCGAGTCGAGCAACTGGCCCAACAAGTGGAGCGAGTCGAGGGACTCGGGCGGGTCGGCGGCCGCGCTCCGTAACTCGACGTGGTCCGTGAGCACGCGCACCACGGCCGCTTCTTCGGCCGAGCCGTGCCGCGCGTACGCCGGTAGCAGCAGCTCCTCCTCGATCCGGAAGTGGCGACGCGCGTCGCTGCGGAAGAAGTCGAGGAATGCCTCGCGCGCCTCGCTCGCCGTCCGCTCGTCGGCCCGCTTCAGCTTCATCGCGACGAACAGCCCCCGGTGGTGGTCGCGCGAGAGTGGTTTGAGGGCGTCGCTTCGTTCCATGCCGCAGCTAGCTCGGCGCCAGCACGATCGCCACGGCGTCGTCCTGGAGCGTGTTCTCGGAGGCGCGCAGCACGGCCTCCTGGATCGCCTGGGCCATCGCCGGAGCGGAGCGGCTTTCCGCGCCGCGAAGGGCGCGCTCGATCCCGTCGAGACCGAAGAGGCCGTCGCCGGTTCGCCGCGCGGTGATTCCGTCCGAGTGCAGGATCAGCCGCTCGTCCTGCCCGAGACGCCGCTGGCGCGGAACGAACCTGCGCTCGCGCTCCATTAGCCCGAGCGGCAGGCCCGGCTCGGTGAAGAGCTGCTCGAGCGACCCATCCGGGCGGGCCACGAGAGGGGGCGGATGCCCGCAGTTGACCCAGCTGATCGTGGAGTAGACGGCGTGCCAGCGGGCGACGATCGCAGTGACGTAGAACTCCGGCCGGCCGACGTCGTAGACCACCTCGTGCATGAGTCGGGCGGTCGCTTCCAGGCTCTGCTCGTCGCGCCTGGCCGCGCGCAGCGCCGCCAGGGCGATCCCGCCGAGCGCGCCGGCGGTGGCGCCCTTGCCGACCGCGTCCGCGATCGCGATCCAGGCTCCGTCGCGGTTCTCGACGTAGTCGAACCAGTCGCCACCCACCTCGTAGGTGGGCAGCACGCTGCCTGCGATCTCGCCCCCGCCCAGCCGGGCGATCCGAGGCGGCAGGAGGCTCTGCTGGAGCTCGGCGGCGGCGTGTGTCTGCTTCCGGCGGCGGGCGATGTCGAAGACGTCGCTGTAGCCGCCGGCAAGCTCCATCGCCGCCGCGCCGTGCCTTCCCAGCTCGACCAGCGGCTCCTCGGGCGTACGGAGCGCCAGGAGCAGGCCGATCGCCCGCCCGCGCAGCCACATCGGCGCCACGCTCACGCCCGGCAGCTCGCCCTCGAGCCGCACGCGCAGCGCGGGGATCCCGTCTTCCGCCAGCTCGGGCCCGAGGGCCAGCGGCGCGGTCAGCCGCTCTGGGAACTCCTCCGGCCCCGCGAGCCGGATCAGGTGGGTGCCGTCGATGTCGAGGACGTACATCGCCACCGGGCCGCCGCTGATCCGCCGTGCCTCGGACACGAACTGCTCGGGGAAGAGGTGCGGCGGGATCTCGTCGAGCACCCGCGCGATGTCCAGGGGGATGGCTGCGGCGGCGGCGAGCTGGCCGGGCGGCCGCAGTCGCTCGAGCTCCCAGCCCTTCTCGGCGCTCACGTCCTCCAGCACCCCGGCGACCCCGTACGGCGGCGCCCCGTCGGAGGAGCGCAGGACGCGCGCGTCGATCGACAGCCAGCGGATCTCGCCGTCCTCGACCCGTCCGACCACCGCGTTCTGCGACTCACCGGTGCTGGCGGCCAGCGCGAGCGGATGAGCATCGGGCGGACAGGGCGAGCCGTCCGCGAATACGAGGTCGCCGCCGGGCGGCGCGATGGCCGCCGCGCGGCTGTTACGCGCGATGACCGAGCCCTGTCGGTCGAGCAGGACGAGGCCGCGGTCGAGCGGGTCCACCAAAGCGCGGAAGAGAAGCTCGGCTGCGGCGCCAGGCTCGTCCGGTCGAGACGAGCCCGCTCGCAGGCACGCTCCTGCGAAATGCTGGACGGCCTCGCCCAGCCAGGCGGCGCGGGGAGCCGGCGTGAGTCCGGCCATCCGGCGCAGCCGCTCGGCGAGTGGGGCCGCGGCGGCGAGCGTCGAGCGGTCGCGCAACGCCAGCGGGCCGAGCAGCTCCGGACGCCGCCGCGCGCCGATGTCGACCAGATCAGAGACCACTCGCCTCAGGACCGCCATCGGGGCGCCGCCGTCTTCGTCCGCCGAGGCGAGCGCGGCGCGAACCTCCTCGCTCGCTTCCTTCCGCAGGGCCTCCTGAAGGTCGGAGCGCCGGGGGAAGTGACGGTGAAGAGTGGACCGGCTGAGCCCGGCGGCCGCGGCCACGTTCGCCATGCTCAGCTCTCCGCGAAGTGCGACCTCGGTGGCCGCCGCCCCGACGATCGCGGTCCGGTTTCGGCGCGCATCCACGCGGGTGTGAGCCATATCCCAGGCACAATACTGAGACATCCGCCGAGCCAGTGCCCCCGTTGAGTCCCAGTTAGGGCGCTCGGTGTGTCAGATGTGAAGAGATCCGGGCAGAATGGTCTTGGTGACTGTCTTGGCCCCGCCCCGCCGACGCACTTCGACCGAGGCCGCCCGCGTCGCGCTCTTCCGCGAGGCGACGGCGTTGATCGAGGCTGACCTGGCGCGGCCGATCACGCTCGACGAGCTGGCGGAGGGAGTCAACGCGTCGCCGCGGGCTCTGCGCCGCGCCTTCGTCGAGATCGCCGGCACCACCTTCAGCGCCTACGTGCGCGAGGTGCGGATGGCGCGAGCCGCGCGGCTTCTGACAGGGAGCGCGCGCTCGGTGCACGAGATCGCCGCCTCCGTCGGATACGGGCAGCCGAGCCAGTTCACCAAGGCCTTCCGCCGGTCGTTCGGGGTGACACCCACCGCATACCGACTGAGCGGTCCGGACTAGTTCGAGATGGCCAACTTGCACAACAGCGGCTTGGGATCCCGGATTTCCGGTACTCGCCGCACATGGACCCCGTGAAGGAGGACAACGTGGCCAGACAAGAGGCCGCCGACCAGCCGATAGGCGAGCTGGTCCAACAACTCTCGAACCAGACCGCGACGCTCGTCCGCAAGGAGATCCGCCTTGCCCAGCTCGAGCTGCAGGAGAAGGGCAAGCACGCCGGCATCGGCGTGGGCATGTTTGGCGGAAGCGGGCTCGTGGCTCTCTACGGGCTCGGCGCCCTGATCGCCGCCGCGATCCTGGGACTGTCGACCGCGGTCGACGGCTGGATCGCCGCGCTCATCGTGGCGGTCGTGCTGTTCGCGGTCGCAGGCATCCTTGCGCTCACCGGCAAGAAGCAGGTCGAGCAGGCCACGCCGCCGCAGCCCGAGCAGGCGATCGACAGCGTGCAGACCGACATCGACGAGGTCAAGGAAAGGGCGGGCCGCTGATGGCCGAAGCAGAGACCGACAAGACGAAGGCCTCGAACGAGACCGTCAACGAGCCCGAGGAGCTGCGCGAGGAGATCGAGCAGGACCGCGAGGAGCTCGGCGACACGGTTGAGGCGCTCGCCCAGAAGGCGGACGTCAAGGCCCAGGTCCAGGACAAGGTCGAGGAGCGCAAGGAGCAGGTCCGGCAGACCGCCGGGCAGGTGAAGGAGAAGCCCGTGCCGGTCGCGGCCGTGGCCGGCGGCGTCGCCGCCGCGCTGCTTCTGCTCTGGCTCGTGCGGAGGAAGTAGCCATGAAGCTGCTCTACAAGCCGTTCGGAATACTCATCAGCGTGCTCGGCGGCATCCTCGCCGGCACGATCTTCAAGCAGATCTGGAAGCGGGTCTCCGGCCAGGAGGACGCCCCGAGGGCGAAGGAGTCGGAGTACGGCTGGAAGGAGGTCCTGCCCGCCGCGGCCGCGGAGGGTGCGATCTTCGGTCTCGTGAAAGCGGCCGTCGACCGTGGCGGCGCGCAAGGATTCCGCAAGCTCACCGGCGTCTGGCCGGGCGACTGACCGCAAGGAGGCTTAGATGGCACAGGTCATGAAGGACCGGCAGGACGCTCCGGACACGCCGACCGACCTGGAGGGCCGCTCCTGGTGGACGACCCTCAAGCGGACCGTGCGCGAGTTCCAGGAGGACAACCTCACGGACTGGGCGGCGGCCCTCACCTACTACGGGATCCTCTCGATCTTCCCCGCGTTGCTGGCGCTGGTCTCCGTCCTCGGACTGGCCGGGCACGACGCCACGCAGTCGCTGATCGACAACCTCTCGAAGGTCGCGCCGGGTCCGGCCAACGACATCGTCACGAACGCGATCAAGAACCTGCAGAAGAGCCAGGGCGCGGCCGGGATCCTGTTCGTGGTCGGCCTGGGGGCGGCGATCTGGTCGGCCTCGGGCTACGTGGCTGCCTTCATGCGCGCCTCCAACGCGATCTACGACGTGGAGGAGGGGCGCCCGATCTGGAAGTCGCTGCCCACGCGCGTCCTGACCACGCTCGTGCTCCTGGTGATGCTCGCCGCCGTGGCGATCGGCGTGACGATCACGGGCGGCCTGGCCCACCAGGTGGGCAACGTACTGGGGGTCGGCTCGACCGCGGTGACGGTCTGGAACATCGCCAAGTGGCCGGTGATCCTGCTGGTGGTCATCACGATGTTCGCGATCCTCTACTGGGCCGCGCCCAACGTGAAGCATCCCAAGTTCCAGTGGATCAGCCCCGGCAGCGTCGTCGGCGTGCTGCTCTGGATCGCGGCCTCGGCGGCGTTCGCGCTCTACGTCGCGAACTTCTCCTCGTACAACAAGACCTACGGCGCGATCGGCGGGGTGATCGTCTTCCTCACCTGGCTCTGGATCTCGAACATCGCGATCCTGCTCGGCGCGGAGTTCAACGCCGAGCTCGAGCGGAGCCGGCAGATCGAGGCGGGGCATCCGGCCGACGAGGAGCCGTTCCTCGAGCCTCGCGACACCCGCAAGATGAAGAACGCCGACTAGAAGCCGTCCGGGTGCCGGCCCGTGTAGCCGCGGGCCGAGCGCATCTTCTGCGTCCAGCGGGTGCCCCGGTCGTGGAGGCCGCTCGTGTCGAAGCGCAGCCCGGCGACCATCATGTAGGCGTGCCCGCTGTTGGCGCGGATCGTGATCCAGGTCCCGCGGCCGCGGCGGCCGTAGGTCTCGAAGCCGCTCGAGTCGAGGGGCGAGTCGAGCAGGTCGCCGCCGTGGAGCGCGTAGCTGACCGAGCCGGAGCAGTCGTAGCCCGAGGCGTGGAAGCTGCCGTGACCGCCGCCGTACTTGTACGGCTTCTTGGCGATCTTGTTGCCGGCCGCGATCACGGCCTGGATCTCGGGCGGCGCGGATGCCGGCGGAACGGCCAGGCCGTCCGGGGTGAGGGTGGCCTTCTCGGTCGGCGTGGTGGTTGTGGGCACCTCGCTGTTCGACGCCGCCCGGGCGCGCTTCTTGAGCAGGCGCGCGTCGGAGCGGCTGACCACGCCGTTGGCGCGCCGGTCCTCGTCGCGCTCGAAGCGCTTGACGGAGCGCTTCGTGCCGTTGCCGAACTCGCCGTCGGCGTCAGTGTCGTGTCCGACCCGGGTCAGATACCGCTGCAGGGTCTTCACGTCGGATCCGTGCATGCCCTTGCGGAGCGTCCTGTGGCCGAAGCGCGCCGCGTCCGCCGCGGGCGCCATCAGCCCGAGCGCGCCGGCTGCGCATGCGACGACCATCGCGATACGTCGGTTCCCCTGCTGCATTCCCTGCGTCAACCCCCTGGGTTCGTTCTCTCGCCTACGGGGTTAGCTGACGGGCTCGCGCCGAACGACCTGCGCTACGCCGGACACTGCCGGCGATTCGCCCCTGGCGGCCTGCCACCGCCTAGTGGGTCCCCCGCTCCCGGGCCTCGACCCGGGACTCGGCTGGGTTATGGAAAGCGCGCGGCACTATAACGATGTGACCCGCGGATGTCGGCTGGTGCTGCTCCTTCTGATCCTGCTCGCGGGCTGTGGAGGTGAGAGGAAGACGGTGGTGGTAGCGGCGCTCGGCGACTCGATCACCGCCGGATCCCCGCTCTGGGATCCGAATCCGGCGGTGAGGGACGCCATCGGCGGGCGGCTCGACCCGAACAGCCAGTACGAGCACTGGGCGGCGCGCGGCCTCGACGGCGTCCGCTTCCGCAACTGCGGCGTCTTCGGGGAGCGGACCGACCAGATCGCCGTCCGCCTCGAGCAGTGCGCCGAAGAAGCCGACGTGCTCATCCTCCAGGGCGGGATCAACGACATCGCCCAGATGCGGAGGGTGCGCACGGCGGCCCACCACCTGCGTGAGACCGTGCGCCGCGGCAAGGCCATGGGCCTGCGGGTGGCGCTGGTCGAGGTGCTGCCGTGGAACAACGGCTACCCGCTCGCCGACCACCGCATCCGCAGGCTCAACCGGCTGATCCACGAGATCGGCCGCGACCAGGACGTGACGGTCTTCCCCTGGTACGGGCGGCTCGAGGACCCGCGGCGGCCGGGGAGGATGAAGCGCGAGTGGACGATCGACGGCGACCACCCGTCGGTACAGGGCTACCGCCGGCTCGGCGAAACGATCAGTTCCGGCGCCGGCAAGGGTCTCTTCAAGCGATGACCGAAAACACAGACATAGTGCGCAGGGCCTTTCAGGCGTTCCAGGACAGGGAGCGGGAGGTGTTCGAGGGGCTGCTCGCGGACGACTTCTCCTTCAGCAGCCCGCACGACCCGCAGCTCGACAAGGACGGCTACTTCGACCGCTGCTGGCCCAACGCCGGCCACATGCGCTCGCAGACGCTCGACCGGGTGGTGGAGGCGGGCGACGAGGTCTTCGTCCGCTACGAGGTCGAGCGGACCGACGGCGTTCGCTTCCACAACACCGAGCTGATCACGGTCCGCGAAGGGCGGATCGCGCGCGTCGAGGTCTACTACGGCGCGGAGTTCGAGTAGGCCAGCTCGCGCGCGCGGGCGAAGACCGCGTCCATCATCGGCTCGGTGAGCTTGCCGGTGAAGGTGTTCTGCTGGCTCGGGTGGTAGGTGCCGAGCAGGACGGGCTTGCCCTCCGCCGCGTGCTCGGCCCCGTGGCCGAAGCGAGGGCGGGGGCGGAGCCCGAGCATGCCGCAGGCCACGTCCCAGGCGAATTTCCCGAGGCAGACGATCACGGCCGGCCGGATCAGCTCGAGCTCGCGCTCGGCGTAGGGGAGGCAGTTGTCGCGCTCCTCCGGAAGCGGCTTGTTCGCCGGCGGGGCGCAGCGCACGGCGGCGCCGACGAAGGCGCCGTCGAGCCGCAGCCCGTCGTCCACGTGGCGGGAGGTGGCCTGGTTGGCGAAGCCGGTGCGGTGCAGCGAGCCGAACAGCCAGTCGCCCGAGCGGTCGCCGGTGAACACCCGTCCGGTGCGGTTGCCGCCGTGGGCTGCCGGCGCGAGGCCGAGCACGTAGACGCCCGCGTCCGGGTCGCCGAAGCCAGGCACCGGGCGGCCCCAGTAGTCCTCGTCGCGGTAGGCCGCGCGCTTCTCGCGCGCCACCTTCTCCCGCCACTCGACGAGCCGCGGGCAGCGCCGGCAGCGGACGATCCGCCGCTCTAGGGCTTCAAGCGCTTGCCGCTGCTGAACAGGTACTGGGCCCACAGGTAGGCCGGGATCGCGAAGGCGGCGGTGACTCCGAGCGACAGCCAGATGCTCACGTCGCTGTGGCCGAGGAAGCCGAAGCGCAGCCCGTTGACGAGGTAGAAGATCGGGTTGACGTGGGAGAGCTCGTGCCAAGGCGAGGGCAGGATGCTCACCGAGTAGAAGACGCCGCCCACGAACGCCAGCGGCAGGATCACGATGTTCTGGATGAACGTGGTGTGGTCCCACTGCTCGGCGTAGATGCCCACCACCAGGCCGAGCGCGCTGAACAGGACGAGGCCCAGGGCGACCATCGCCACGAGGGCGAACGGCCGCTCGAGCGGCACGCCCACGAGCGGCACCGACAGGACGGCCAGCGAGCCCCCGATCGCGAGCGCGCGGAAGATGCCGCCGACGTTGAAGCCGAGCGTCATCTGCCACGGGTGCATGGGCGCCGAGAGCACGTCGTTGACGTAGCGGTCGAAGCGCGCCTGGAAGATCGTCGAGGCGTTGTTGGAGTAGGCCGCCTGGACCATCGCCATCGTGATCAGGCCGGGCACGATGAAGACGCTGTAGTCGACGCCCTCGATGTGCTTGATCCGGCCGCCGAGCGAGAGCCCGAACACGAGGATGAAGAGCAGCGAGCTGATCACCGGTGCGAGGATCGTTTGCGTCCAGAGCTTGGAGACGCGCAGCGTCTCGCGCTTGGACAGCCACTTGAGGCCGGTCGCGCCGCTCACGCCTGCACCTCCATGGCCTTGACGTAGACGTCGGTGAGGCGGTCGACGCCGAAGTGGTCGCGCAGGCCCTCGGCGGTGTCGCGCGCGATCAGGCGCCCGCCGCGGATCAAGCCGATCTCCTCGCACAGCTCCTCCGCCTCGTCGAGGTAGTGGGTGGTGAGCAGGATCGTCGTGCCCTCGCTGTGGAGCCTGCGGATGTAGCGCCAGAGCTCGATGCGCAGCTCGAAGTCGACGCCGGCAGTGGGCTCGTCGAGGATCACGAGACGGGGGCGGTGCATGAGAGCGCGGGCGAGGAGCAGGCGTCGGCGCTGGCCGCCCGAGAGGCGCGGTGCCCGCACGTCGCGCTTGGAGCGCAGGCCGAAGACGTCGATCATCTCGTCGGCGCGCGCTTCGGCCTCGTCGCCCTGCATCCCGAAGTAGCCGCCGTGGTAGACGAGCGTCTCGTGCACGGTGAGGAAGCGGTCGAGGTTGATGTCCTGCTCGGCCAGCCCGATCCAGGAGCGGGCGATCAGCGTGTCGGCGGGCTCGCCGAAGACGAGCACATCGCCGGAGGACACCCGGATCAGGTTGCAGACCGCGGAGATCAGGGTGGTCTTGCCCGCGCCGTTGGGCCCAAGCAGGCCGAAGAACGACCCCGCGGGAATCTCGAGGTCGAAGTTCTCGAGGGCGAGAGTGCCGTCGTCGTAGCGCTTGGTCAGGCCGCGCAGCTCGAGCGCGGGAGCGGTGTCCTTGAACACCCCTTCGAAGTTAGCGACGCCCTGCGATCAGGCGTAGGATCGACAGATCAGGACTCGCTGCCGGCTCATCGCCACGGTGGCCCTCGTGGCGGTTGCGGCTTGCGTTGGGCCACCCTCCGCCGGGGCGCTCACCCCGGGTCCGAAGGAAGCCGTGCTCCGGGCCGGCGATCTACCGGGAGTCCACGTGGCGAAGAGCTCGCCGAAGGCCTGGGTCCGCGCGGCCAAGGGACGTCGGCTGCGGACTGCCGCTAGCGTCGGCAAGCTCACCGGCGACCCGCGGCTCCTGATCGTCACTCGCGCTGCCGTGGCGCGCTCGACGAGGGCCGCCAAGAAGTACGTCAAGCGGCTTCGCCGGCTGCGCAGGTCCCGCAGGACGAAACTCGATGCCAAGGCGCTGAAGGTCTCCAAGGCGAGCCTCAAGAAGGCGGTCCGTTTCCGCTGGCGGGAGGGCCGGGTCGTGGGCGAGCTGACGTATGTCGACCCGAAGGGCGCCTGGGGGCGGGACCTTGCCATCCGCCTCGTCCGGGTGATCCGGGAGCGAGTGCGAGCCGCTGCCCGCCGCACGGCGTGGGACACGATCGCCGGGCGCGCGGCCAAGTCGCGCGGGCCGGTCTCGCGGCGCCTTGCCCTCCAGGCCTTCTCGCTCACGGTCGCCAGGATCAAGGGGGTCAAGCTGCCGCCCGGCGGGCACGGCGGGACGAGCTCCGCCACCCTGCCTCTGGCCTGGATCGCGGCCCGTTACAAGGGCCTCAGCCGCCGCCAGAAGGCAGCCGTACGCCGCGGCCTCAAGCGCATCAAGAGGAAGCGGCGGCGGCGCGTTCGCCGGGCGGCCGCCGGCGACCAGGCCTTCGTCGACAAGGTCGCGCGGCAACTCGCACCCAAGCTGGGGATTACCAAGAAGCTCGTTCCCATGGATGTCGGGGTGGGAGGCCAGGGCGAGGATCCGAGCGTGCTCGCGATGGCGATCCCCAACTACTTCAACGTGCCGCCATTCCGGGGCGTGTTCCCGATCGGCTGTGCGATCCGGTTCACACCCGCGGGCAACGCCAAGACCGGCGACGACCGGAAGTACATCCTCGCCCACGAGGTCTTCCACTGCCTTGTGGCCCAGATACTCGTCAGCGGGCAACGCTTCGCCTCCATCCACCCGTGGTTGCAGGAGGGCGCCGCGAACTACGCAGGTTGCACCTACGGCCCACGCTCGAGGGTCGGCGAGGACCACCACGACGGCTGGGCGATCTCGCCGGGGCGGCAGCTCTTCGGCCGCTCCTACGACGCGCTGGGCTTCTTTGCGCTCATGAGTCGCACCGAGCCTGCTCCGTACTCGTTGATCGCGAACATGTTCGTGGCGAATGCGGCCGGCGACGACCGCCGCGCCTATCAGGCGGGCGTGACGGCCGACGAGGAGAGCCTGCTCAACGCCTGGTCGTCGAACTACTTCCGCGCCGCGTCGTTCGGGGACGACTGGGACTTCGGGAGCATCTGCGTGCCGAACGACTTCGCCACGCCAAAGCCGACGCCGCTACAGGAGGGGGAGACGGTGCCGATCGCCGCGGGCACCTTCGCCGCGATCATGCTCCGCCTCGAGCCGCAGACGGACATCACCCACGTCAAGGTTCCGCAGGGGCACCTGCGTGTCCACGGCGGCGACGGCCCTCCCGACGACAAGCACGTGCGCGACGGTTGGTACTGCACGAGGTCCGGTGGCTGTGCCTGCCCACCGGGAAAGCACTACGAGGGTCCGGAGCTCAGGACCCTCGCCCCGGATCCACCCCCGCTGGTCGCGCTCACCGGCGGGCCCGCCGGGCTTTCGGGCACGCTCGAGGGGCGCGACCTGGATCCCTACTGCAAGGCCGGCCCGCCGCCGCCGAACAATCCGGTCCCGCGCTGCCCGACGCTTCATGACGACCAGGTCTGCGTCATCTTCGACGGCAGTGCCACGGGGCAGCAGACCTACGGAGCCGGGGACCAATACTCCTGGTCCGGGAGCGGAAGCCAGACCCTGCACATGGTCTGGCTGCTCACATATCCCGCCTGGGACGGGCAGGAGCGCGACGTGATCTCCTACCGCACCGGTTCGGGGCGGGCCGACGTCGCCTGGAACCACTCGACCCCGAACCAGCCGGACGACTGCCACCTGCCCTTCCAGCTCCAGCCGCCGGAGAACGAGGGCGAGCTGCTCAGCTCAAACGGGCCGGGCGAGTCGACCTTCCACCTGCTCGTTCCGTTTTATCGGAACATCCTCGACGTCCACTGTCCCAGTCAGGGCTCCTTCTACTACGGGAAGTCCTTCACCTTCGTGGGCTTCAGTGGGCCTGGTGACACCGTCGACTTCGACTTCTCGCTCACGCCGAACAGCACGCACAGCCAGAGCTACAGCTTCACCCGCCCGTTCCCGCCCGGCGCCAACAACAGCAGCGGTGAGTCCAAGTGGACCGGCTCGCTAACGGCCGTCGTCGGACCCGGCGGCTTCGACTAGCGGCGGCTGCGCGGCACCCTGAAGCGCACGTGGACGTGGTCGTCGTGGTTTGCGAGCACCTGGACGACCTTCGGCGGGCCCTCGAGCCCGGTGTGGGGACCTACGAACGCGAACTGCGCGCCCGCGCGGACGAACCGGTCGACGAGCTCCTGGGCCAGGTCGAGGTCGATGTCGCCGATGTCGCGCGGCGCGCGCTCGAGCCCGTCCAGGCGCGGGTAGTAGACGTCGATGTCGACGCCGTTCTGGTGCGAGGCGTGGCCGAGCGCGCCGAAGCGCGGGCCGAAACCGCCGCCGCGCGGCCGGCTCATGTCTCCGATGCCGATCCGGGGCGCGTCGGGGAAGTCCCTGTGGATCGAGCTCAGCACGCGCAGGACCTTCTTGATCGCGAAGTCGCAGGCGTAGCGGCGCCACCAGCGGTTGGGGGTCCGCCTGCGCGCGGGGTCCCAGGTGAAGAAGTCGGCGCCCTCCGGAGGCAGCCGCGTGCCGCGGACGAGGCGCCCGTGCCACGGCGGCCCCAGCGAGCGGCAGCGCTTGTAGTGGATCTGTGGGTAGGCGGGCTCGGTCTGCGCGGGAGCCGCGGCGGCCGGGATGGCGGCGAGCGCCAGCGCGACGAGCGCCGCCCTACCCCAGCGCACGCCCGTAGTGCCGTTCGTAGTACTCGCGGTACTCGCCGCTGCGGATTGGGCCCCACCACCACTCGTTGTCGCGGTACCAGGCGACCGTCCGCTCGAGCCCGTCCTCGAAGCGAACGTCCGGCTCCCAGCCGAGCTCCGATCGGAGCTTGTCCGAGGAGAGGGAGTAGCGCCGGTCGTGGCCGGGGCGGTCGGTGACGTACTCGATCAGCGAATCGTCCTGCCCGGTGAGCGACAGGATCCGCTTGACGACCTCGATGTTCTCCATCTCGTCGGGACCGCCCGCGTTGTAGGCCTCGCCCGCGCGACCCTCGAGGAGCACGGTGTGGATCGCTCGGCAGAAGTCCTCCACGAAGAGCCAGTTGCGCACGTTGCGGCCGTCGCCGTAGACCGGGAGCCGGTCGCCGTGCAGCGCGTTGAGGACCATCAGCGGGATCAGCTTCTCGGGGTACTGGCGCGGGCCGTAGTTGTTGGAGCCGCGGCAGATCACGGCGTCGATCCCGTAGGTGTGGGCGTGAGCGGAGACGAGCAGGTCGCCCGCGGCCTTGGTTGCCGAGTAGGGGGAGGACGGGTCGAGCGGCGACTCCTCCGTGAAGGAGCCCGACTCGATCGAGCCGTAGACCTCGTCGGTGGACACCTGGAGGTAGCGCGGCACGCCGAGCTCGCGCGCGGCCTCGAGCAGGATGCTGGTGCCGATCACGTGCGTGCGGGCGAACGCCTCCTGGTCCGAGATCGAGCGGTCGACGTGCGACTCGGCGGCGAAGTTGACCACGGCGTCGCAGCCCTGCATCACGGCGCGGACCTTGTCCGGGTCCTCGATCGCGCCCACCACGAGCTCCACGTCGAGGCCCTCGAGGTTCTCCTGCCGGCCGGCGTAGGTGAGCTTGTCGAGCACCACCACGTCGTGCTCGACGCAAGCGAGCCGCACGTAGGAGGAGCCGATGAAGCCGCAGGCGCCCGTCACGAAGAGCCTCATGCGGCGAGCGCCTTTCGCTCGCTGAGGTAGCGCTCGAGGCCCTCCTGCCAGGGCGGCAGCTCGAACCCGCGCGTGGAGCGCAGCACGGAGTTGGCCGGGCGCGTGGCCGGCAGCGGGTACTCGGCCGTGGTGATCGGGCGCACGTCACAGTCAACGCCCGCGCGCGTGAAGATTTCCCGGGCGAAGCCGCACCAGGAGGTCTCGCCGGCGCCGGCCAGGTGGCGGATTCCGTGGTCGCCGCTGGCCGCGATCTCGAGCAGGCCCGTGGCGAGGTGGCCGGTCCAGGTCGGGCAGCCCACCTGGTCGTCCACCACGTTCAGCTCTTCGCGCTCGGCGCCGAGGCGCAGCATCGTGGCCACGAAGTTCGGGCCGTGGCTGCCGAACAGCCACGAGGAGCGCACCACGAAATGGCGCGGGTTGGCCTCGGCGGTGGCCCGCTCACCGGCGAGCTTGGAGCGGCCGTAGGCGGACAGCGGGCCGGTCGGGTCGGACTCGACGTACGGCTCGGCCTTGCTCCCGTCGAAGACGTAGTCGCTCGATACGTAGAGCACGCTCGCCCCGGCGCCCGCCGCTGCGGCGGCCACGTTGCCGGCGCCCTCGCCGTTCACGCGCTGGGCATCCGCCTCGTGATCCTCGGCCCCGTCGACATCGGTCCAGGCGGCGCAGTTGAGCACGGTCTCGGGCTGCGTCTCGGCGATGGCGTCGCGAACCGCCCGCGCGTCGGTCACGTCGAGCTCCGCCCGAGCCAGCCCGGCGACCTCGTGCCCTGCGTCAGCGCAGGCCTTCACGAGGTCCCGGCCGAGCATGCCGCCCGCGCCGCAGACCAGGATCTTCATCGGCTCAGCGTAGACGCAGAGCGGACGGCGAGATGTTTCCGTAGCGGTCGGCGGCCCCGCCGGCGGGGACGCTCACCGAGGCCCCGGCCGGGACGCGGAGCGAGACGACGGCGCCGCGCTTGCGCCTCACCTTGCGCACGCGACCGTTGACCAGGAACTTGACCACGCCGCCGGAGGCGAGCACCGGCCGGTAGGTGGTGTCGACGTCGCGGCGGGCCACCGGGAAGCGGAGCCTCACGCCCACCCGCCCCGGGGCGGTCGACGCCCGCTCGAGCGTCAGCGCCTCGCTGCGGCGGACCCGGAACGAGCGCGAGTCGAGCCGGTAGCGCTTGGCGCGGATCGAGAGCCGGTAGACGCCGCGCCGGGCCGTGCGCGGGATCTCCCACTGGGCCGTGTAGCGGCCCTGGTCGTCGACCTTCCAGAGCATCTGGAGGCCGAGGTCGTCGGTCACATTGCGCCAGCGCCGCTTCACCCGCCGTTGGACGACGACGAAGGCGCGGTCGACGGGGCGGTCGAGGCCCTGCGGGCCGCCCTGCCAGGAGAAGGTCGCGTGCTGGAAGCGGCGGTAGAACGCGGCGGGCTGCCCGACGGCGGTGCCCCTGGCCGCGCCCGACGAGTAGGGAGGCCCGTTGGGCTTGACGCCGTTGGTCGGGTCGATGGCGTAGGCGGGCTGCGCCGGCTGGCCGGTCACGAGCCTGCCTGCGAGCCGCGCGAGCTCGTCGCCGAGCAGCACCGACGAGAGCCTCCCCCAGTAGGTCTGGCCGCCCTCGTAGTGCTGGCGCTCGAACTCCTCCGGGGTCGTGAAGTAGGACATGTACTCGTTGGCGAGACCGGAGATCACTACCCGCCTGATCCCTCTCGCGCCGACCAACGACATCACCGAGTGCTCGATCCGGACCCCGGTCTCCTTGGTCGCCTCGCCCGGCACCGAGACGATCATCCGGCTGCCCAGCCGCACCGCCATGAGCGGCACGGCGCCCGGGATGCTGCCCGGCACGCCCTTCACGCCGATCTTGTGTCCCTGCGCCGGATCGGTCACCACCGGGCTGCGGCGGCCCTCGAAGTGCTCGTGGGTCACGTCGAAGAGCGGGCCGCGCTCCTCCTCCGAGCCGGTGAAGAAGGGCAGCCCCACCTCCGGCTTGTCCGCGACCTTGCCGCCCTCGACGGTCCGCCCGCAGAAGCACATCCGCGTCCAGCGCAGGTCGAGGTTGGGCCGGCGCGACATGTGCCTCCGAGCTTGCTTCCAGGCGCGCAGCATCGAGCTCGCCTCCACGCGCCCGACGTAGTCGGCGGCGGCAGGCCCGTGGCGGTCGAGCCCCGCCGACTGGTCGCCCTCGTCGGTGTTTCCGAAGACGTTGACCACGTCCTGCTTGCGAGGCACGTGCCCAGCTCGGCGCACGTGGTCCTCGAAGACCTTCATCGCCGAGGCATGGTGGTCCTCGTTGTAGAAGAGGAAGGACGACTTGGTGACCGTGCCGTGGGCGGCGAACGTCGACCAGGCGCCGACGGGCACGTGCACCAGCTTGTGATGCCTGCGCCTCAGCTTGTCGACCCGCAGCACGTTCACGTTCGGGTCGATCGTGTGCACGTAACCGTCGGGGTCGTCGGAGACCTTGCCCTGGCCGTAGCCCAGCAGGATCCCGTGGTCGGCCAGATGGGCCTCGAGGCTGCGGTTCTTGGTCAGGCCGATCAGCCGCTGGTCGCCCCAGCCGAGGGTCGCCGGACCGAGGTTGCGGTCGGCGCGCCGGATCGCGGTGGCGAACTGGTGGACGAGGAAGGTGTAGAGCTGCGGGTCGGCGGGGCGGGGGTTGAAGAGCTCCACGAACGAGGCGGGAGTGCCGGTCGTCTGGAGGCTCGGGGCGGCGGTGTTGAACGTCGGATAGTTGGCGAAGCCGCCCGGCCCCGAGTGCGTGTGCGAGGCCGAGATCAGGATGTTCTTGTAGGAGAAGCCGCGCGAGGCGAGCTCCTCGCCCACCTGCTGGACGATGCCGCCCGGGACCATGAACAGGTCGATCGATACGAGCGCCAGCTTGCGCTTGCCACGTTGGAGGACGAGCGCGCGGGCGCGCAGGCGCGTCTGCTGGCCCTGGGCGATGCGGTCCGCCCGCGTCCAGCCGCCGAGGTAGTAGCCGGTGCGGGGCGTGATGTCGGCGCGGCCCACGCCGGCGCGCAGGTTGGCCCCCTGCGCAGGGGCAGCCGCGGCAAGCAACCCTCCTGCCACCAGCGCGAGCACGACGGTCCGGCGTAGCTTCACGGCGCGGCGAGCGTACAGGGGCGAGGCTGGGCCCGCGCCGATGCGGTTCCGCGGAACCGCGCCTACCGATCGGGATATAGGTCGGTATGCGACCCAAAGTCCGATCGGTAGCCGCGTAAGGTCCCTCGCATGGCCACCTGGGACGACGTCCGCCGGCTTGCGCTCGAGCTGCCCGAGACGGACGAGCGCGAGTCGCGCGGCCAGCGACAGTGGCGGATCAAGGACAAGCTGTTCGTCTGGGAGCGGCCGCTACGCCGCTCGGACCTCGAGGCCCTGGGCGACTCGGCCCCCGACGGCCCGATCCTGGGGGCGCGGGTCGAGCACCTCGTGGCGAAGGAGGCGCTCCTCCAGGACGATCCCGGCGTCTTCTTCACCACGCCGCACTTCGACGGCTACCCGGCGGTGCTCGTGCGACTCGAGGAGATCTCCGAGGAGGATCTCCGGGAGGTCGTGGTCGAGGCCTGGCTCGTCCGCGCGCCCAAGCGGCTCGCTAAGGAATACGCCGAGCGCAACCTCGACTAGACGACCGGATCAGAGGATCTGAACGTCCGCGTTGTCGCCGACCACGAAGCGGTACGCCTTGGGCAGCGCCGGCCCGCGCCTGATCTCCACGTTCTTCCCGATCAGGCTGGCCTCGATCCGGTACTCGAGGTGCCGGATTGCGGAGCCGGAGAGCACGATCGAGTGCTCGAGCTCGGCTCCCGTGATCTCCACGTCCTCTCCGATCGCGGTGTAGGGGCCGATGTAGGCGTCGGTGATCCTGCTGCCGCTGCCGACGATCGCCGGTCCGCGCACGGTCGAGCGCTCGAGCCGGGCGCCCTTCTCGATCACCACTCGCCCCTCGACGCGTGAGTCGAGCAGCTCGCCCTCGAGCCGCTCGCTGAGGTCGTCGAGGATCAGGCGGTTGGCCTCGAGCATGTCCTGGACCTGGCCCGTGTCCTTCCACCAGCCATGCACGATGTGGGGATCCACCCGCAGCCCGCGATCGACGAGCGTCTGGATCGCGTCGGTGATCTCGAGCTCGTCGCGCCAGCTCGGCTCGATCGAGCGGGCGGCGTCGAAGATCGCCGGGGTGAACATGTAGACGCCCACCAGCGCCAGGTCGGTCTTCGGCTCCTTGGGCTTCTCCACGAGCTGGGCGACCCGCCCGTTTTCCAGCTCCGCCACGCCGTAGTGCTCGGGGTCCGGCACCGGCGTAAGGAGGATGAGCGCGTCGGGCGCATCGTTGCGGAAGGTCTCGACGAGATCGTGGATCCCGTCGCGGAGCAGGTTGTCGCCCAGGTACATCACGAACGGCGAGTCACCGAGAAAGCCCTCGGCCGTCAGCACGGCGTGCGCGAGGCCGGCGGGCTCGTCCTGCTCGATGTAGGTGATTCCGATGCCGAAGGCGGAGCCGTCGCCGGCCGCCGCGCGGATCTCGTCGCCGGTGTCCGGGGCGATGATGATGCCGACCTCGCCGATGCCCGCCTCGGCCATCGCCTCGAGGCCGTAGAAGAGGACGGGCTTGTTGGCCACCGGCACGAGCTGCTTGGCGCTCGTATGCGTGATCGGGCGCAGGCGCGTGCCCTTGCCGCCGGAGAGGATGAGCCCTTTCAATTGCTCCATCAGTACGCGCCGCCGAGCTTGCGGTGGTCCCAACTCACGACCCGGGTGGGAACGAACCGCAGTCCCACGCGCTTTCGCGCCTGCTCGCGAAACGCCTGCTTGGCCTCCTCGGCGCCGCCCGCGTAGCGCTCCACCAGCGCGAGCCCATACTCGGCCACGCGCTCGGTCTCGTGCTCGACCTCCACGTCGCACTCCATCATCACGCCCCGCAGCTCGTGGTACTGCACCCCGTCCTCGATCCCGACCGTGGCACGCGGGTCGCGCTCGAGGTTCTTGGCCTTCTGCGACTTGGCGTAGGTCCAGCTGCGCAGCTCGAGGCCGTCCGGGGCGAACCAGAGGGCGACCATGTGCGGCCTGCCGCCCGGCCCGACCGTTGCGCACTGCATGACCATGCGCTCCGCCAGGAAGGCCGCGACCTCCTCGTCGCTCATCTTGATCTGGTCTCGTCGGGAAGGCATCGGGACGGCGGCGATTCTTCCAGACGCAGACGGGCGGGCCGCTCGGGCCCGCCCGTCTAGCCTGCGCTCTCAGGCATGACCGCTATCGGCGGCCTAATACCCCGAGTAGCCCCCGCTGCCGGAGCTGCTACCGCCTCCGGACGACTGCGACACGCCGTTCGACGTCACCACGTGCCAGGTGAAGTTCCGGCCCCCGAAGGAGTCCTTCACTCCGTCGCCGGTGACCTGGCCCGGCGTGTCCTGCGCGAACGTGTAGAGCGGGTCGCCCTTGTAGGCGATCTGCTTCGTCCCGTCCGGCCGCTTGACCGCGCTGAAGTTGCCGGTCAGCTTGCTTCCGCCCGCCTTGGCCGGCATCCAGATGGAGGTGCAGGCGCCGGTGCAGAGCACCTTGCCGTTCATCTCCTGGTCCGGCGTGTAGAGCGCGCGTCCCTTGGCGTCGACGAGCACGTTGCCCGAGCTGCCGATGTGCTGCACAGATACGGCGCTCATGCTGCCGGCGGACGCGCCGCCGCCTCCCCCCGACGAGCCCGAGCTGCCGCCGCATGCGGCGAGCGCCAGGCCCGCCACGACGGCCACTGTGATCGCGAGTCCCTTCATGTTGACCTCCGGTAGTTGGATGGTGTTGGCCTTCTTCCGGTACAGACGCCGCTCGGCCGAGATCCTTCCCGGCGACTGATGCGCGCTCCGCGGAGGCTCGATCCGGACCAGGTCGCCGAGCACCTGCCCCGCCTCTACCGGGCCGCGCGGGCGTGGACGCGCTCGCGGGAGGACGCCGAGGAGCTCGTCCAGGAGACATGCGCCCGGGTGCTCGCCCGCCCGCGCTGGCTGCGCGGCGACGACGAGCTCGGCTACCTGCTGCGGGCGCTGCGCAACACGCTCACGAGCCAGCACCGCTCACAGACCCGGCGCCCGGTCACGACCCCGATGGCGGAGGAGTGGGGCGCGGGCACGCGGCCGAGCGACGACCCGCTGGAGGTGGCGGCGAGCCGCGAGGTCTACGACGTGATCCGCGAGCTCCCGGAGGAGTTCCGTGACGCCCTCGTTGCGGTGGACCTGGTGGGCCTCTCGTACGCCGAGGCCGCGCGGGCGCTGCGCGTGCCGGAGGGAACGCTCACGAGCCGGCTGTTCCGCGCTCGCGACCGGGTCGGCAGCCGGCTCAGTAGCTAGCCAGCTTGAGCAGCTCGGGCTTCGATGCCCGGCCGAGGAGCACGCAGGTGTGGCCGCCGCGCCGCCAGGTGATTGCGGGCTTGCCGTTCAGGCGAAGCGTCTGGTAGCGGACGCCGCCGCGCACGAAGCTCGAGGCGTCGCCGGGCCGGTCGAGCGCCGAGCCGCCGACGATCACGTACGCCACGCGTCGCGTCCCCCGCGCGTAATAGACGATGGTCGCCTTGCGGCCGTCGAGCTTGTCGTGGCGCACGCCCACGGTCCGCCAGCCGTAGGGCGGGCGCAGGTTGGGGAACGCCACTCCGTCGAGCCGCTCGCTGAGCAGCGTCCGGTCGGCCGCCGGCGGCGGCGCGGCCTGATCGGGCGGCCGCGCGGTCAGATCGGCGGCGTCGGCCACGGTCGGGGCCGCGCCGCCTGTGCTCAGGGCCACGACGACGGCGACCGCCACCGCGGCCAGGCCCCCGGCGAGACCCAGGCGCGGGATCAGCCGCGAGCGCGGGCTCTTGCCGGCGCGGCGCCGGCCCTCAACCGACTCGCGCAGCGAGGCGGGCAGCGGCTCGTCGGCGAGCGCCTCGGTCGCGGCCAGGGAGCGCCGCTGGCGGTCCAGAGCCTCCTGCAGCTCCGGCGACGCCGCGACGCGCGCCTCGACCTCTGCGCGCCGGTCCTCCGGAAGCGATCCGTCGGCCAGCGCGCAGATGTCGGCAATCTCTCTGTCGCTCAGGCGCGAGACCACATCGCCCATGGCCTCGTTGATAGCAGGAACGCGCTCAGTAGCAAGACCGTCAGCCCCTCGCTGATCAGCACCAGGACGATCGCGGTCGGGTAGTAGCCGGACTCGGTCCACCCGAACAGCGTCGCGTGCTCGGCGATCAGCAGGAACACGAGCGCGGTTCCCGCCATCGCGGCTCCGGCCAGCGACAGGCTCGGCCAGAGGCGCTCGACGGGAACGAGCAGCCCGAGCGCGATGGCCGCCGCGCCCGCGAAGTTCAGTAGGAACAGCGGCCCGATCGTCGGGACGTGCGAGTAGAGGCTGAAGTACTGCTGAAGATGGATCACGCCTGCCACCAGAAGGGCGAGCGCGCCGGCTCGGCGGAAAACACTCATCTTGGACCTCCTCGATTGGGGTTCGCCATCGAGGACGCCTGGACGACGCTTTTCTTCCCGTGAAAGAAAGGGGACGGGGCCCTTTCTTTCAGAGGCCCTTGTCGCCCTCTATCTCCAGCTCGGTGGTGTCGGGCGGCCCTGCCACGAGCTCAGGCATGCCGGCCGCCCACTCCTCCACCTCGGGGCTGTGCCGGGCGCGCTCGTGCTCCTCCCGGCTCGTCCAGACCTCGGTCAGGTAGACCGCCTCGTCGTCGCCCGGGGAGGTGGACACGAGCGTCAGCTCGCAGGCGGGGTTCTCGCGCTGCATGGCCGGGACCTCGAGGAACTTGGCGAGGAGCCGATCGCGCTCGCCCGGCCGGGCGCGGATCCGCGAATGCTGTGCGAAACGGGACGCGGCGGGCCTCTCAGTGCCGGGCGGCGCCGGCCAGCTCTTCGGCCGCGTGCAGCACGGCCTCCCGCGCCTCCTCGGGCTCGAGCACCACGGCGTCGCCGGCCTCCTTGAGGATCTCGCGGCCGAGGTAGTCGTGGCCGGCGTAGGGGAACTCGACAATCACGGCGCCGTCGGAGAGCTCCTGGACCACGCGCTGGTCCTCGCGCGCCCAGCGGGCCCGCTCGGGAGATATCCACACGCGCGCGAGGCGGGAGTCCGGCACCTCCCCGGTGCTCGGCCAGCCCTGGATGTCCGGCTCGACGCCCTCGCGCGGCTCGAACTTCTCGTCGAGGACGGTCGCCTCGCGGATGCGGTCGAGCCGGAACGAGCGCGGCTGGTCCTTCTCCGGGTCCCAGCAGTGGACGTACCAGCCCTCGCGGCCGTTCATCAGCTTGTAGGGCTCGACCCGCCGCGTGGTGAACTCGTCGAGCTCCTCCTTGTAGTGCTCGAACTCGAGCAGCCGCCGCTGGGTGATCGCGCGCGTCACGACCTTGGCGATGTCCGAGTCGTCGCCCTTGGCTGTCGTGATCTGGAGGCCGTCCTCGGCCGGGTCCTGGCCGAGCGCCTTGACGATTCGCTTGCGCGCCGACTCGAGCGAGCCCTCGGGCAGGTGCTCGCCGAGCAGGTCGATGGCCGCGACGAGGGCCTTGGCCTCGAGCGGCAGCAGCCGCGCCGGGCGGGCGAAGTTGTCGCCGTAGGGCTCGGGGTCGACCTCGATCGTGTCGCCCTGCACCTCGGCGTAGAGCACGTAGCTGCCGCCGCCGAAGTTCACGACGTTGAGCACGTCGATGTCCTGGCGGAGCTCCTGCTCGGACAGGTGGAGGCTCTCGCAGAGGTCGGCCACCTCGAGCTTGCGGGCGTCGCGTGCCGCGTCGATCAGGATGCCGGCAAGCGTGACGAGCCGGGCGAAGCGCTCAGGGCGGATCGGCGACTCGCCGCGGCCGTTCTCCTCGACCTCCTCCTCGATCGCGGCCGCCTTCCGCCGGCGGGCCGGCGCGGCCGTCTCGAACTCGCCGCTGTGATGGTCGACCACCGTGCCCACGCGCTCGTCGGCCTCATCGACGAGCTCGCGCGGGTCGACGATGCGCGCGCGGGGGCCGAGCCCGAGGACCCACGAGACCATCTGGCGCGAGTCCGCGTACTCCGTCTCGAAGACCACGCCGTCGCCATCCTCCGAGTCGCTGACGGAGCCCGCGTCGCCGAAGTGGCGCAGCACGAGCCAGTCGATGCGGTCGGAGATCCAGATGCGTGCCGTGCCGACCGAGTCACCGAGCTGCCAGTCCGTTCGGTCCGCGTACTGCCGCGGATCGAAGTCCTCGGGGCGGGAGAAGTCGTGCTCGGCCTTGGACGCGTAGCCGACCTTGCCGCGGATCCGCGAGACGCGGAAGACGCGGATGTCGCCGCGCTCGTGTGCGTGGCCGATCAGGTAGAACTGCCCGCCGCGGTAGAGCAGGTGGTAGGGGTCGACCTTGCGGCTCTCGGTCGCGTCGCGGCCGATCGTGTAGTAGTCGAAGACGATCGTCTTGCGGCGGAAGATCGCGGTCTCGACCTTCGACAGCCGCTGCGAGAGATCGCGCCCGCCGGGACTCGCCGTGACGGCCAGAGCCACGCTTCGCTCCTCGGGCGCGTCGAGCGGCGACGCCTTGCCCCAGGAGAGCTGCTGGAGCGCCAGCCGAAGCGGCTCGGCGTAGGCGAACTCCCCGTCGAGCAGCGACAGCGCCGCATGCAGCGCGCCGAGCTCCTTGCTCGTGAACTCGATTGCCGGCAGGTAGAAGTTCTCGGGCGGCAGCGAGTAGTTCTCGGCCTCGTAGTAGCCCTCGGCCGGCTTGTCGACCTTGAGCTGGATCCCGAGCGCCTCGAGCTCGGCGCGGTCGGCGTAGAAGCGGCGGGCGAAGGCCTCGTCGTTCATCTGCGAGTAGCCCTCGACGTCCTGCTTGATCTCGAGGGCCGACACCGGACGCCGTTCGGCCATGAGGAACGAGATCAGCGAGAGCTGGCGGATGAGCTTCTCGGTGTCCTTGGCCACGGCACGAGGATAAGCACGAAACCTCGCGATCCGCGCCCCCCTTCCCCGCTATTTGGGGACTCGGCCGCTGCTTACGCGGCTTCGCGCCCGGCCTCGGCTGCCAGCTGGCCGAAATAGGCGGAGCCGGAGATACCGCGGTCGAAGCCCGACCAGCGCTCGCCGTCGGCCAGGCTCTTCTCGAGCCGGTCGAAGCTGCCGAGCGTGCCGCCGAGCTTGTCGATCGTGTGCACGAGCGTCGCCTCGCGCGTGCAGGGAACCACCGGGCTGCCGTGCTCGAGCAGGCCGTGGTGGCTGAGGATGATGTGGAGCACCGCCTGGGCCTCCTCCTGCGGGAAGCCCTCGATCGTCTCGATCGTGCGGCGCACGACGTAGTAGCCGATCGGGATCTCGCCGAGCAGCTTGCCCTGGTCTGTCAGCTCGATCGCCTCGCCGGTGCTGGCGTAGGCCCAGACCTTGCCGATGTCGTGCAACAGCGCTCCGGTGACGGCGATGTCGCGGTCGATCCCCGGGAAGGTGATGGCCATCGCGCCGACGCCCTGAGCCACCGACAGCGAGTGCTCGAGCAGGCCGTAGCGGTAGGCCTGGTGGTAGTGCTTGGCGGCTGGAGCCTCGTGCCAGCGGCTGCCGACCTTGGTGTCGGCCCCCAACAATCGCCGGAGCAGCTCGCGCAGGTGCGGACGCTGGACCGTGGCTATGAGCTCCTCGAGGTCGGCGGCCATCTGCTCGACCGGGGTGGCTGGGCCCTGCATCAGGTCGGCGGCCTCGTACTCCGCCTCCGTGGCGGCGCGCAGGCCCTTGACCACGACCTGCGGCCCGTAGCGCTCGTGAACCGAATAGCGGCCTGCGACCCTGACCACCCCGCCGGGCGCGCAGTCCGCGTCCATCTCCTCGACGCCGTCCCAGATCACGGCCGTGAGCGAGCCGGTGACGTCCCCGAGCTGGAGGCGCAGGTAGTGGTCGCCGCTGCGCGTCTCCTTGCGCGCGCGCTCGCGGACGACGAAGACCGAATCGACCTCCTGGCCGTCGGCGAGGTCGCGCACGAACTGCTTGCCGGTGGTGAGCTGGGTCTGGTCCATCGAGCCTGCCACGCTAGAACGGGTTTCGGACGGGATAGCCTGCACCGCCATGGAGTCGCCCCCCGCAGGCGTGGTCTGACATGGGCGTCCTCGTCGCCGGTGGAACGGGTGCGCTGGGCGCGGCCGTGGTGCGCGAGCTGTCGGCCGCCGGCCACGAGGTCACGGCCACCTGGATCGTCGAGAGGGAGCGCGAGCGCGCCGAGGAATCGCTCGCCGAGTCGGTGAGCCTCGTCCGCGCCGACCTGTTCGATCCGGACGACGCCGCGGCGGCGGTCGCGGCCGTCGACGATCTCGAGGCGGTGGTCAACCTCGTGGGCGGCTTCGCCTCCGGCCCCAAGGTCCACGAGACCGACCTCGCCGACTTCGAGCGCATGCTCAGGCTCAACCTCGTCCCCGGCTTCAACGTGGCGCGCGCCGCCATGCCCCGGCTGGTCGAGCGCGGCGGCGGGGCCTACGTCGGCGTCTCGGCGCGCGCCGGACTGCGGCCGTTCCCCGGCGCCGCCGGCTACGTCACGGCCAAGGCCGCGGTGCTCGCCTTCGTCCAGGCTCTCGACGCCGACTACAAGAACGACGGCGTCCGCTGCAACGCGATCCTGCCGAGCGTGATCGATACGCCGGCCAACCGCGAAAGCCAGCCGGACGCGGACTTCTCGAAGTGGGTCACCCCCGAGGAGATAGCCAGGGTGGTGCGCTTCCTGGTCTCCGACGACTCGTCGCCGACGTCAGGCGCCGCGGTTCCCGTCTACGGGCGGGCCTAGTGGATACCTCCGCGGGCATCCTGCCCGCGTCTGATCAGGTCTCGGCCTCCGGCCTCCGGTAATAGGCGACGGTCCGCCGGCCGAGGTCCTTCGTCCCGGCCGCGTTCTGGACCGCCCCGATAGGCGCAGCGATGAAGGGGATCAGGCGACCGGCCGCCCTCCGCGTGACCCGTTTGCCGACGTAGCGCAGCAGCCGCTCGTACATCCTCCGCTCGCGGCCCCCGAACAGCGCCCGCTCCGCGGCGGCCTGCGCAAGGTGCTTGCCCATGCCGTCGAGCGCGGCCCGGGCGTCTGCGGGGGTCTCGTAGAAGCCGGTCAGGGCGAGCAGCTCGGCCGGCCGCATCGGCTGGCTCGGGTCGTAGCCGTAGGCAGCGGCGATGTAGAACACCATCCGGCTCTGGATCCAGCCCAGGGCGACGAGGTCCGCGGCCGCGGTCGTGAAGCCGCCGACGCCGAGCGCAGCCCCCTCGAGCCGCGACAGGCGCACGTGCTTCTTCATCGCGGTACTGGCCAGGCTCTCGGGCGTGTGGCCGGGCCCGGCCACCTGGACCCAGTTCGCCGCCTGGGGCGCGAACCGCTCCGCTGCAGCCAGCGCGATGTGCTCCGGCGCGCGCTCCGGCTCCCCCCGGATCCGCTTCCAGAGCGAATCGGGGACCTTGCCCGGTTCTCCGACGTCCACATCCAGCAGTTTGCCGAGCCGCTCCCCGCGGTAACTTCTAGGGCATGGCAACGCCGACAGCTCACCCCAAGCAGGGCATCCTCAGCCCCGACATGTCCGACGAGCGCGAGGAGCTCATCGCGCTCCTTACCAAGGCCTACTGGATGGAGATCGAGACGGTGATGAGCTACATCGCCAACTCGATCAACCCCGACGGCGTCCGCGCCCAGGAGATCAAGGAGTCGCTAGAGCAGGACATCCAGGAGGAGCTCGGCCACGCGACGCAGTTCGGTCAGCGGATCAAGGAGCTCTACGGCGTCGTCCCGGGCTCGACCGACTTCACGCCCGAGCAGAGCTACCTCGAGCCGCCCGAGGAGCAGACCGACATCGTCCACGTGATCAAGGGCGTGATCGAGGCCGAGACCGGCGCGATCGAGCACTACAACAAGGTCATCGAGTACTGCGACGACAAGGACCTCGTGACGCAGGACATGGTCATCGCGATCCTGCGCGACGAAGAGGGCCACCGCCGCCTCTTCGAGGGCTACCTGCGCGAGTTCGAGGCCGAGGGCCTGGCCTAGACCGGACCGCATGTCGCGTTGACCCCGATATGCGGGGTGAAAGCGACACGCCCCCACCGCTACCATCGCCGTCTCCGGCGAGGTAGCTCAGTTGGTAGAGCACACGACTGAAAATCGTGGTGTCGCCAGTTCGATTCTGGCCCTCGCCATCCCTGCAAATGGATAGGTTCTGCTGGTCCCGGCCATCGCGTAACCAACGGGGCGACGCACACCTCGCGAACACCAGAGTCGCCGGCCTCGGTCCTGACAGTCGCGAGACGCGACCTAATAAAGCCGCTGACGCCATCGCCGCGCCCGGAACCGGGACCGATCTACCCGGCGGCGTCCGCTGTGCGTCCTGTCCGGTTCGCGCCGGTCGGGTCAGACGACGTCAGAGCGGGGAATGCAGCTCTGACAGGGGGCGCGGTCGGGCGATGTGGTAGCCCTGCGCGTAGTCGACGCCCAGGCTGCGCAGGAGTTGAAGGGTTTCCTCGTCGCCCACAAACTCGGCGATGGTCCGCTTGCCGAGGCCCTTGGCCGTCTGGACGATCGATCTGACGATCATCTGGTCGGTCGAGCTGGCGGGCAGCTTGTGTATGAACTCGCCGTCGATCTTCAGGTAGTCGGCGGCCAGGTGCTTGAGGTAGTAGAAGGAGCCGAAGCCGGCACCGAAGTCGTCGATTGCGAATGGGCAGCCCAACGCGCCGAGCATGGCGACGAAGTCCCGGGCGTGCTCCATGTTCGCGATCGCCGCCGTCTCGGTGATCTCGATGATCAGATTGGCGGGGTCCACGGCGGCCGTCCCCAGCTTCTCCTCGACGAACGTCGGCAGCTCGGGGTCGCTCATCGAGGCGCCGGAGACGTTGACCTCGATACGGAGATCGCGTCCGGCCTCCCGCTCGGCGGCGAGCAGCTCGATCGCCTGACCGATCACCCACCGATCGATCGCGTGGACGAGGCCGAAACGCTCGGCCGTGTAGAGGAACGTCGCGGGGAGGACGAGCTCGCCGTCGTCGTCGGGCAGGCGCAGGAGGAGCTCGTGCTGGCGGACCTGGTTCGTCTTCAGATCGAGGATCGGCTGGCAGTGAAGGACGAAGCGGCCATCTCCGAGGGCCGCCCGGACGCGGTCGGACCAGCTGAGCCGGTCCTCCATGCGGTTTTGCCGGCCGTGGGCGGCGAGGGCGGTCCTGTTGCGACCGGCGTCCTTGGCGTCGTACATCGCGAGATCCGCCTCGACGAGCACGTCGTCCTCGGTGACCTGTGAGGGCCCCTTGAAGAGGGCCACCCCGATGCTCAGCGTGAGCGACAGGTAGTGATGGCGTCGGCGAGCGGAGTCAGAGCAGAGGTAGCGGACCTCGGCCCTGGCTTCGACGTGCGACGGCCGCCGCCCGCTCCGCATGGAACCGGCGGATGGGGCCTTGTGTTCGTCGACCGGATCGCCGCTAGCTGGGGAGCCGACGACGCCGGCCGCCGGGTCTGGTTCGAGCTCGAGCCCAACGGGCAAGAGCGGCGATGACCGAGCGAAGTGAAAGCCGGACCCACGCATCGACCGCCCCGACCGGGCGCGCGACCGCTCCGCGGAAGCCTCGAGGAGGTACGAGAGCGCTCGCGATCGGCGGGGAAACTCGCCGCCTACCGACCTGACGAGCCCCTCTCTCCCTCGGAGGGCCAGCCGTCCGGAAGGGGCCCGCGTGCCCAGGAGGAGATCATCTCGGCGGGTCGCTCGAGGTTGCCCGACCCGGGCCGCACCACGATCTCAGCATCCAGCTGCGACCGAGAGCCTGGGTGAGCACGTCGAGCTCGACGGCAGGGACGCGCCGTACTCTCGTCCCGTCACACCGCGACGCCGACATTGCGCCTCCTCCGTTCCGGCTGGCCCGCTGCGTCATCGGAGGCACTCCCCCGACGCGCGGCCCGCGATGGTTGGTCGCAAAGCGTCGTCCACAGCGTCATTGCTCGCCGCAAGGGGAACAACATTGGGCGAGCGGATTGTGGACTGCACGATGCGACCCTCCGTCTAGCGGATTTGCAGCGAAACTCTCTTCGCCGCAGTCCGTAACGGGGTAGTCAACACCTCGTGGCTACCGGCACGTCCTGCCAGCTACGACCGCCCACCACACCTGCGCATCGAGCTTGCGTACGGGACCGCCACGGGGGACGGTACCACCGGCCAAGCCCTACCGACGATCTCCTACACCACGTCCCCGAATGTGACCTTCCGAAGGCTCATGGCGCTGCGGCCGGGCCCAGGACTCGGGCGATCTGAACGTAAGTCAAGCCGCCGAAGTAGGAGCGCTCGATCGACGCTCTACGCGCGGCCGGCAGCGCCGCGAGCGCCGGCCACGGGTCGGCTACCAGGCCCCGCAGCCTGCGCAGCCTGCTGGCCGCACGGTCAAGGCGCCCGGCGAGGATCACGTCCAGCCCTGCCCAGGCCGCGAAGCACAAACTGCCGACGGTACCCGTCGCAGTCAGCAGGACTCCGGCGGCCGCGGCGCCCGCGACCCCCTGCGGGCCGAGGATCAAGAGGCTTGCCGCGGCCCCAACGCTGACTCCGAACGGGAGCTGGCCGAGCGTGACAACCGCTATCAGGACCGCGATCGCGTCGAACACGGAGGCGTCGATTCCCACGGCGTGCAGGAGCAGCCAGTTGCGCGCGATCTGGGCGAACACCGCGACGAGCACGAACGCGACGAGCCGGGCTTGCCCACGCAGTGAGCGCATGACGGCGAGTCCCTTGTATAGCCAGCACGCTTTCGCGGCGCCAAAGCATGTGAGCCCAACACCCAGGCCGATCATCACGGCAACCAGCACGAGCGGCAGCCAGACCGGCAACCCGAGCGGCCCGACCAGCGTGAACGACGTGAGCGCCGCAAGCACCGCTTCGACCGTCAGGATCGGCAGCTCGGCCGCGACAAGTGTCGGCACACGCGGACAGTCGGCCGGCGCCGACCGCCGCAGCGCGCCGATGCGCGCCGCGGTCCCGACCTGAGCGGTCAAGAGACTTCCCACAAAACCAATGCTCGAGGCCCGGAAGAGCCTCCTGCGACCGACGGTCCCGCCGGACGCAAGCACGCTCACGTGCCACGCCTCGGTGCGCGATACCAAGGCCACGATCTGAAGCGCGACCGCGAGCGCCACCACCATCGCCGGTGGGCCGGTGAGGGCCGAACGGAGCTCCGGCCACTTGCCGACCAGCGCGGCGCCGAGAACGAGGCTCGCAGCGACCGAGACGATCGCCGTGAGCACGATCCGGTGCTCGCGGCAGAGAGCTCCGAGAGTTGTGACCGCCGGTCGCCAGCCGGCGCGCCGGCCCACGCTAGATGCCCCGCCTTTGGGCGTCTTTGCTCAGGGCTCGTGCGATCTCAGCCGGCTGGGTCTTTCGCTCGAGCGCTGCCGTTTTGTCGTCGTGGCGCACCCACTCACGGTGAACGGCATCTTGGAGCGCCTCGACCTGGCCCTCCAGGCGGACGACCCGGCGCTCCAGCGCGTCGGTACGGCGACTTGCCCGCTGAGCGAGCGATCGCCGCCAGCGACGAAGACGCTCCGGCATGGACCTCCCCTCAACCTCGTCTGCGATTAACCGTCGGCGACAGGCGGAGGTAGGAGCCCGAGGGGCGGTCCGGCGATGCGGCCGGCGCGTCCTTGGAGTCTACTCCCGGTGTCCAGCGGGCCGGGGGCGCCGCCGAGCGACTGCTACCGTCGGTGGCCAGACCCGCTCGCTAGGCACCCCTCTCCTTCCGCGCGACCAGATTCGAGGGGACGAGGAGAACAAATGCAAGTCCGGGACGACGTCCGTGCCCAGGCTGTCGCGCGACTCGATGGAGCCCGCCGGCAGCGCACCGAGTGCTCCGACCGTTACGAGGCAGCGCGCGGCTCCTCGCAGGAGCTGCCCGCTTCTACGGAGCTCGAAGCGGCCGAGGACCAGCTCGCCGCCCGGGAGGCCTGGCTCCAGTGGATTGACCGGGACTATTAGCCCCCGCCCGAAAAAGCCGCGCGGCGATGCGAAGCAAACGGCCCGAAGCGACCGTCAGCGCGCCCAGAAGCTGAGACAGGTCCGGCGGCGCATAAGCGAGTTCGCCGCACAGGGCGCGCGCGGCCGGCGCCAGCCGCGCCCATGACCTCCCACGAGTCAGAACGCCTAACAGACCTCCGCGAGGAGGCGCGCTACCGAAACGAGCGGCTCGCGCTCTACAAGGCTCGGCTCTACGCCGGGCGACCCCTCCACGCAGCCAAGCTGCGCGAGCTTAAGCGAGCCGCCGACGGAGCCTCCTCACGGCTTCGGCGCGCAGAGGCACCGCACCATCGGCCCTCGTAACCAAGCGCCTCGACCCTCGTCGCCGACCCCTCGGACCTCATGAAGCCCTTCCATTGACCTGGTGGCATCAGCTCAGCGACCGACGCCGCTTGGCATTGCTGCACTAGGCGTGACGCCCCGCTGGTGGGCCCGCAGACGTACACCTCGCGCACACGAGCCCGCACACAGCCGGAAAAGCGTGGGAGCGGCGTGTAGCCAGATTCAGCAGGTTTTGCAGGGAAACATAGTCGGAGTGCCGCGCACACTCCCGGCGTTTGCACCCCTTTCCACGACTGAAAATCGTGGTGTCGCCAGTTCGATTCTGGCCCTCGCCATCACGCGGCTGCGGCGCATCGCCTGACGGCGTCCTCGGTCGCTCGCGTGCAGAGCACGCGTCGCTCCCTGCGTCCTTGTCAGGCGGGCGCCTCGCCGCCTGATGGCGAGGGCTTCGCCCTCGCACTCCGCTCGCGAATCAGCTTCGTAGGAGCGCAAGTACCGCGCTTACGCGGCGATGACCGCCCGGGGTGGGGCGGAGGCCGAGCTTCATGAAGATGCCGTGGACGTGTGCTTCGATCGTCTTTGGGGAGAGGTACAGCCGCTCGCAGATTCCCTGGTTCGAGAGCCCCTCGGCCATCAGCTCGAGGACTTCCCGCTCTCGCTGGGTCAAGTCCCCCACGGGGTCGTGGTCCCGCTGGCGGCCCAGCAGCCGCGAGACGACCTCTGGATCGATTGCCGAGCCGCCCTCTCCGACTCGCCTGACCGCGTCGCCGAACTCCTTCACGTCCGTGACCCGATCCTTCACGGGGCGGTGGAGGTCTGCGCCCCCGACTGCGTACTCAGCGACAACAGCCGCGAGCTGCACGGACGCGATGCCATCCAGGCCGCCACACAGGCCTATTTCGATGCCTTCTCGGACATGCGCCTCGAGGTCGTCTCGCTGCACGTCGAGGGCAACACCGTCTTCCAGGAGTGGCGCAGCTCCGGGACCCACGACGGCGAGATGCTGGGCATCCCCGCCACGGGCCGGCGAGCCGAGACGACGGGCGCGGCCATCGACGAGTTCGGCGACGACGGCCTGGTGCACCGCAGCGCGCTCTACTGGGACTCGGCCAAGCTGCTCCAGGACATCGGCGTCCTGCCGGCCGCCGAGGTGAGCGCCTGACGCAGCGATGTCGCAGGAGAACGTGGACGTCGTACGTCGCTTCTATGAGGACTTCTCCCGAGGCGACGTGAAGCTGCTCTTGGCGCGTTCGAGCCGGAGGTCGAAGCCCGCGACCACGACATTCCCGACGCGGCGGAGTACCGAGGGCTCGAGGGACTGCTGCGCTGGCAGGCCGATTGGCAACGCAGCTGGGAGAGCTGGCGCTGGGACCCGACGGAGTTCATCGACGCCGGCGATCGCGTAGTCGTCGTGCTGCGCGTTCACGCAAGAGGTCGCGGGAGCGGTGTCGATCTCGAGCGGACCGACGGTGCGGTGTGGACGCTCCGCAAGGGCAAGTGCGTGCTACTCGACTACTACGGGAGCAAGGACGATGCCCTCGAAGCCGTTGGACTGCGGGGCTAGGGATGGCGGGAAGCCTCTACCGCGGATTGAGCAGCCGGGCGACCCGCTCGAGGAAGCTGGGGCTCCGCGGCGTGACTCGAGCCCGACCGCTCCGGGCGCGCCGCTGTTTTCGCTGGTACCGCTCGGCGCCGTCGCGCTCGTTTTCGGTCGCCGACAGGGCGTCGGCGAGCCTGCGCTCTCGGGCTTGATCGCTCATCTCTCTGCCGCTCCGGCTTACTGGAGCGCCGCGAGGTTGGCCCGCGCGGCAAGCTCCTGCTCGGACCGATCCCTCAGAGAGAAGGCGAATAGCCACAGCGCTGCCTTCTCATCAGTGCTCAGCTCGTCGACCTGGTCGATCACGTCCTCGACCTGGCCGAATGACTGGCCAGCCCGCAACAGCTCCGTTACCGCGTCCCGGTGGCTGTCCAGGGCCGATCTCACTCGGGTCCCGCTCATCGGCGGTACCCCCTCTTCTGGATCCCGCCCCGGGCGTCACACGCCTGGGTAAGTCTCCCGTCGGGTGCCTCCCAATGTACAGAGCGCGCCAACGCGGCTCGTGCTGCCCCTTGCCACTCGGGTCAGAGCCGGTAGCGGAGGATCGCCGCGACCGGGCCGCCGCCGGGCACGTCCGGGCGGCGGACGGTGAGGACCCGACCTCCCGTGAGCAGCACCCTCGGGAGATGCTGGGCATCGCCGCCGCAAACCGTCGGGTCGAGACGACCGGCGCGGCCATCGACGAGTTCGGCGACGACGGCCTGGTGCACCGCAGCGCTGGGACTCGGCCGAGCTGCTCAAGGACTTCGGCGTTCTGCCGGCCGGCGGGATGAGTGCCTGACGCAGCGCGGCGCGTCAACCCAGCAGGCTGACTCGTCGCGGGACCGGCAGGCCTTGCGATCATCGCCGCGATGAACGCCGACCGCTTGCGAGTCGCGGCCGAACTGCTCGCCCGCTCTCGCTCACACGACGCAGCGCAGAGCGACCGGCTGCTGCGCTTTCGCAACGTCGAGCCCGAGACGGCAGGGCTACTCGGCGTGCTCATCCGCGCGACACGGGCGCAGCGGATCCTGGAGCTCGGGACCTCGAATGGCTACTCGACGATCTGGCTCGCCGACGCCGCAGAGGCGACTGGCGGCGCTGTGACGAGCGTCGAGATCGACCCCGAGCGGACAGCCATGGCCAAGGCCAGCCTCGCGAAAGCGGGGCTCGAGGTCGAGCTGCACACCGAGGACGCCGCAGATGCGCTGCGCTCTTCGCCGGACGGGGCGTGGGACTTCGTGTTCCTCGACGCCGAGCGCCCGGCCTACGCCGGTTACTGGCCCGATCTCCTTCGGGTGCTGCGCCGCGACGGTGGGACGGTCGCGATCGACAACGTCCTGTCTCATCCCGACCAGGTCGCCGCGGTCACCGAGCTGATCGAGGCCGAGCCAACCGTGACCAGCGCGCTCGTGCCGATCGGCGCCGGTCTGCGGCTTGCGGTCCGCTACTGCCGGTAGCGCGTCCCAGTCGCCCACCGCACAGGTGTGGCGGAGGCGAACGCTACTCCGCCGATTCGCTCGCCCCTGGGGCTACCGGCGGATGAGCGGGGCGTCGTCCGCGCCGTCGGCCTGCTCCGTGAGCCGGGCGCGCCACGCCGCCGCTCTGACCGCGTCGGTGAGCGTGGCCAGGTCGTAGGCGCCCTGGTGGCGGCGCCCGTTGATGAAGAAGCTGGGCGTGCCGGCCACTCCGCTCGCGTCCGCGGTCGCGACGTCCTCGGCCACGCGCTCGGCGTACTCACGGCGGCGTAGCTCGTCCCAGAACCGGTCGAGGTCGAGGTTCAGCTCCTCGGCGTAGCGCCCCAGGTCCCGCGGCGTCAGCGCGTCCTGATGGTCGAACAGCTTGTCGTGCATCTCCCAGAAGCGGCCTTGGGCGGCGGCCGCCTCAGCCGCCTCTGCGGCCATCTGGGTATTCGGGTGGACGTCGTTCAGGGGCAGGTGCCGCCAGACATAGCGGAGCTCGTGGCCGAACGACTGGAGGAGCTCGCGGATCACCACCTCGGCCTGGCCGCAGTACGGGCACTCGTAGTCGCCGTACTCGATCAGAGTGACCGGCGCCTCGTCCGAGCCGCGGACGTGGTCGCGGCCGGGGTCGACGTCGTCGGAGAGGTCGAGGATCTCGTCGGTCGTGCCCGCGAGCTGGCGGGCCCGCTTCCGGTCGGGGACGCGCCCGATCACCCTCGTGACGACCCAGCTGAGCAGCGAGGCGAGAAGGGCGGCGCACAGGACTCCGAGCTTCGCCTCTTCGAGTCGGCGGCCGTGGAACGCGATCGACGAGATCAGGAGCGAGACCGTGAACCCGACCCCGGCAACCGTGCCGCCGAGGGTGAAGACCGGCCAGCTGAGCGAGCGCCGGAGCCCGCCGAGCCGGGGCCGCGAGGCGAGCCACGTCGCCGTGAGGACACCCAGGGGCTTCCCGGCCACATAGCCGACGAGGATGCCGAGCGTCACCGGCGAGCCGACCGCGTCGCCGAGCAGCGAGCCGTTCAGGTGGATGCCGGCGTTCGCCAGGGCGAACAGCGGGACGATCAGGTAGCTCGTCCAGGGATGGAAGAAGTACTGGAGCCGCTCGTTGGGCGAGATGGCCGAGGCCATGCTCAGGCGGGCGGAGCGGGCAAGGGCCGCGGTCGGCTGCTCGCGGAAGGCTCGCGTCTCTTCCGTGACCCGCTCGAGGTCCGTCCGCGCGGGCGGGTACGCGCTCGCCACGAGCCCCACGGCGAGACCGGCGATCACGGGGTCGATGCCGGACTCGTAGAGCGCCACCCAGAAGGCGATGCCGACCACCCAGACGGCCTGCCGGCGCCAGGCGAGCGGCGCATAGCGCAGCGGGAGCAGCACGAGAAAGAGGCCGGCGGCCACGGCGAGCGGTACGAACGAGACGTGATCCGTGTAGACCGTCGCGATCACCGCGAGCGCCACCAGGTCGTCCACGACCGCGAGGGTGAGCAGGAAGACGCGCAGGCGCGTCCCCTTGGGGGCCACCAGGGCGAGCACCCCGAGGGCGAAGGCCGTGTCGGTGGACATCGCCGCCCCGAAGCCGTGGGCGCCGCTGCCACCGGCGTTGAAGGCCAGGAAGATGGCGACCGGAAGCACCATTCCGCCAAGCGCCGCGACCACGGGGATCGCGATCCGCCGCCGCTCGCGCAGCTCCCCGGTGTCGAGCTCGCGCTTGGCCTCGAGCCCGACGACGAGGAAGAAGAACGTCATCAGACCTTCGTTGACCCAGTGCCGCAGGTCCTGGGAGATCCCGGAGCTCCCTACCTGGATAGAGAGCTTCGTCGTCCAGACCGACTCATACGAGCTCGACCAGGGCGAGTTCGCCCACAGCAGCGCAGCGACCGCCGCGCTCAGCAACACGACCGCCCCGCCGGTCTCCGTGCTGAGGAAGTCGCGGACCGGCGAGGCGAGGTTCCGCGCCCACGCCGTGCGGCCGGTCAACGGTCCCGCCGTTCCGGCCGTGGCGTTCATGCGCGATACGGTAAGCGGGGGCGCCGGGCGGAGCGCAGGCGCGAGCTGGCTCTTAGCCGAGCGACTCGAGCAGGTCGTTGCAGGCCTGCTCGCAGCGGCTGCACACCTCGGCGCAAATGCGGCAGTGCTCGTGGTGCTCGGCGTGGCGCTCGCACTCCTTGCGGCAGGCGTTGCAGACCACCACGCAGCTCTCAACTGCTGCACGAACGACGGCGACGTCGGACTCGGTCTGGCGGAACACGACGCGGCCCGTGGACTCGCATACGTCGGCGCAGTCGAGACAACGGCGAATGCAGCGCACCATCTCCTGCAGATCGCTCTCGCCGAGGTCGGCATCGGCGCAGCTGGTGCAGGTGGCGGCGCAGTCGATGCAGGCCTCGATACAGCGGACCACCACGTCGCGATCGCCGCCGCGGGGCTGCGGATGCGCCTCGAGCATCTCTCGAACGGTCACTTTGCCTCCTTCAACGTCGCGGGCTTGAGGAAGAGTCCCACCAGGCGCCCCGCGAAACCAGGGACTCGACCGGTTTCAGCGGGTCGCCACGGAGCGGCGCTAGCTCATCCGGCGGTAACGCCAGACGCAGAGCGGTATGAAGATCGCGAGCAGGCCGCAGGTCCATGCAGCGGTGCCCGCGAGGGACTCGGGCGCTCCGGTGAGCGCGTATGAGCGCGCGGCGTTCGCCGTCAGCGTGACCGGGCTTACCTTCGCGAACGCCTCCAGCCAATCCGGGAAGGTCGACACCGGCACGAACACGGAGCTCGCGAAGACCAGCGGGAAGGTCACGACGAAGCCCGCCGACTGCGCCGCCTCCGCGCCCCGGACGGTGAGCGCCACGAACGCGAAGATCCAGCTGAGCGCGAACCCGAAGGCCGCGACGACGGCCACCGCTCCGAGCGCTCCGGATACGCCTCCGTGGAAGCGGAAGCCGACGATGTAGCCGACCACGGTCATCAAGGCGATGATCAGCACGTTGCGGACCACGTCCGCGAGCGTGCGGCCGAGAAGCACGGCCGAGCGCGCCATCGGCATCGAGCGGAAGCGGTCGATCACTCCGCGCTCCAGGTCCTGGGACAGGCCGACCGCCGTCTGCGACGCCCGGAAGACGGCGGACTGCACGAAGATCCCGGGAAGCAGGAAATCGACGTAGCTCACGCCGGCCGGCAGTGAGCTCTTCACCGCGCCGCCGAACACGTAGACGAACAGCAGCACGAACATGATCGGCTGGATCGTCGAGAAGATGAGCAGCTGCGGCTCCCGTATGAAGTGGCGCAGGTTGCGGCCCGTCACGACGGCCGCGTCGGTCACGTCCGAGCGCGCAAGCCGCGGCGACGGCAGGCGAAAGTGGCTGCGCGCCCGGCGCGATTCGCCGGTTTCCTTGGCAGGCGCGGGCGGAGGCGGACCGCCGTCCTCGCTCGCCGGTGCGCCGGTCAGATCCAGGAAGACGTCGTCGAGGGTCGGGCGCCTGAGCCCGATGTCGCTCACGCGGACCTCCGCCCGCCGCAGCTCCGCGGCGGCCTCCTCGATCAGCTCGAGGCCGTCGCGAGGCGCCGGCAGCGTCAGCCGGTCCGGTCGTTCGTCCGGCTGCGGCTCGCCACAGCCGATCGCGGTGAGCACGGCCTGGGCGTGGTCGCGCTCGGCCGCCTCGGCGAGCTCCACCTCGAGGATCTGACCGCCGACCCGGTCCTTGAGCTCGTTGCCCGTCCCTTCGGCGATCACCCTGCCGTGGTCGATGACCGCGATGCGGTCGGCGAGCTGGTCGGCCTCCTCGAGGTACTGGGTCGTGAGGAGCAGCGTCGTTCCCTCGCGGCGAAGCTCGCGGACCGTCGCCCAGATCTGGTTGCGGCTGCGGGGATCGAGCCCCGTGGTGGGCTCGTCGAGAAAGAGGATCCGAGGTCGCGTCAGGAGGCTCGAGGCGAGGTCGAGCCGGCGGCGCATGCCGCCGGAGTAGGTTCGCGCGGAGCGGTCCGCAGCGTCGATCAGGTCGAACTGCTCGAGCAGCTCGACCGCGCGGCGGCCGGCATCCTCACGCGAGAGCTTGAAGAGGCGGCCGAACATCTCGAGGTTCTCGCGCCCGGTGAGGATCTCGTCGACGGCGGCGAACTGCCCGGTCAATCCCAGCAGCTCGCGGACCGCGAGCGGCTCCGCGACGACGTCGTGCCCGAGTATCTCCGCGCGCCCGGACTCCGGCGTCAGAAGCGTCGACAGGATGCGGACGAGGGTCGTCTTTCCCGCGCCGTTGGGACCCAGCAGGCCGAACACCGCCCCCGCCGCGATCTCGAGATCCACACCCGCGAGCGCCTGCGTCTCGCCAAAGCGCTTTACAACGCCCTCGACGCGAATCGCGGGCGCGGAGGAGAGAGCCGCGGCCATCGCTCCATCGACGATAAACGGGCCGCATGCCCCGCGTAGTCTTGAAATCGTGGCCAGGTTCTACCGCTCAGTCGAGGAGCCGCCGGAGCGCCCCGCCGATCCGGCGGTGCGCCGCGCCAACCTGCGCCGGATCGGGCCGCTCTTCGCCCCGTACAAGGCGCGGCTGGGCGGGCTGCTCCTGCTGATCGTCGTGTCCGCGGGGCTCGGCGTGGTGCCCGCGTTCCTGCTCAAGCGGGTGCTCGAGGCGATCGGGGCCAACGACACCTCCGCGCTCTCTCTCAACGCCGGCGGGATGATCGTGATCGCGGTCGCGACCGGTGTGCTCGGGGTCGTCCAGACGCTGCTCTCGAACCAGGTCGGGCAGCGCGTGATGCACGACCTGCGGACGGCCGTCTTCCGCCACCTTCAGCGGCTGTCGCTTGCCTTCTTCACCCGCACTCGCACGGGCGAGGTGCAGTCGCGGATATCGAACGACATCGGCGGCGTTCAGAACGTGGTCACGAACACGGCCACGTCGATCGCCTCGAACGTGACGACCGTGGTGGCGACCGTGGTCGGCATGCTCCTCCTGAGCTGGCAGCTCTCCCTGTTCGCTTTTGCCCTGATTCCGCTGTTCGTGTTCTTGACGAACCGCGTCGGCAAGGAACGGCGGCGGATCGCGAAGACGACGCAGGAGACGATGGCCGACATCTCGAGCCTCGTGCAGGAGTCCCTCTCGGTGTCGGGGATCCTGCTTGGCAAGACGATGGGGCGTGGGGACGAGCTGGCCGACCGGTTCGAGGGGGACTCCGGGCGCCTCGCCGAGCTCGAGGTGCGCCAGCGGATGGCCGGGCGCTGGGTGATGGCCTCGATCCAGACGAGCTTCGCGATCATGCCGGCCGCCGTCTACTGGTTCGGCGGTCTGGCACTGGCGGGCGGATCGCACGCGGTCTCGATCCCGCTGCTCGTGGCCTTCACGACCCTCCAGACCAGGCTGTTCTTCCCGGTGGGCAACCTGTTGGGGGTCGGGCTCGACGTTCAGACCTCGCTCGCGCTGTTCGACCGGATCTTCGAGTATCTCGACCAGCCGGTCGACATCGAGGAGAAGCCGAACGCCATTTCCGAGGCGAATGCCGGGGACGTCGTGTTCGACCGGGTCTGGTTTCGCTACGGGGAGAGCTGGACGCTCGAGGACGTCTCGTTCAGGGTCGGCGCGGGGACCACGACCGCGCTCGTGGGCGAGACCGGCGCGGGCAAGACGACACTCGGGTACCTGGCGGCCAGGCTCTACGACGTCGGCCGAGGGCGGATCGCGATCGATGGGGTGGACATCCGCGACTTGAGCTTCCAGGCTCTGACCGACCTGGTTGGCGTCGTCTCCCAGGAGACCTACCTCTTCCACGCCTCCGTCCGCGACAACCTGCGCTTCGCGAAGCCGGACGCGACCGATGACGAACTAGAGGCGGCCGCCCGTGCGGCGCGGATCCACGACGTGATCACGGGCCTGCCCGACGGCTACGACACCGTCGTCGGTGAGCGGGGATACCGCTTCTCCGGCGGCGAGAAGCAGCGGATCGCGATCGCCCGCACGATCCTCCGCAACCCGCCCATCCTCGTCCTGGACGAAGCCACGAGCTCGCTCGACACCGGGACCGAGCGCCTGGTCCAGGAAGCGCTCGACCGGCTATCGGAGGGCCGCACCACGATCGCGATCGCCCACCGCCTGTCGACCGTGCGAGACGCCGACCAGATCATCGTGCTCGACCACGGCCGAGTCGTGGAGTCGGGCCGCCACGAGGACCTGGTCCGCGCAGGCGGCCGCTACTCGGCGCTGGTCAGCCGGGACGCGCAGTTGGCCGCTCCGGAGCCCGGCGGGGACGACGTGCCCGCGCTCGCCCAGGCGAGCTAGTCGGCATCGAGCGAGCCAAGCTCAGATGGGCGGGATCCAGTGTCCGCGGACCATCGTGCCCCACTCCTCCCCGGTGTCGTGCTCGCCCGGCGGATGCTCCTGTGCCCCGTAGATATGGACGTCGACGATTCCTTCCGGCCCCGTCCTGACGACGAGCGCGAGCGGCACCGCGCCGACTCGGTGGAAGTCGCGCAGCTCGTAGTCGGCCTCGATCTCGGCGATCCAGGCGCCGTCCACCTGCCACTGGGCCTTGATCTCGTGGCTCGTGGACCGCAGGGCGCCGAGTATCGACGCCAACAGCTCGCGTACCGCCTCCGTCCCTTCCGCGCGCCGGCCGTCCGCCGCCAGCAGTCGTCCGTCCGGGGCGAAGAGGGCCACCAGGGCGTCGATGTCAAGCGCGTCGGTAGCGGCCAGCAGCCGCTCGATCGGCGACTCGTTCACGTGCGGCGATCCTAACTAGGCTCCCCACCTGGTGGCGGGCAGCACGGTTGAGATCAAGACAGCGGACGGCGTCGCCGACGCGTACCTCGCCCGGCCCGGATCCGGGAGCGGTCCGGGAGTGCTGTTTCTCATGGACGCGTTCGGGCTCCGTGCGGCGATCGAGGAGATGGCCGAGCGGATTGCCGCGGACGGCTACGTCGTCCTCGCGCCCAACCTCTTCTACCGGGCGGGGCGTGCGCCGGTCCTGCCGATGCCGGACCTGACCGATCCCGAACAGCGTGCGAGCTTCTTCGAATCGGTGCGCCCGCTGATGGACGAGCTCACGCCGGAGCGACTTGCCGCCGACGGCGCCGCGTACCTCGACTACCTCGGCGAGACGGCATCGGCGGGGCCCGTCGCGATCTCCGGCTATTGCCTGGGCGGCCGCATCGGCTGGCGGATCGCGGTCGCTCATCCGGAGCGGGTCGCGGCGCTGGGCGCCTTCCATCCCGGCCGGCTCGTGACCGACGCTCCGGACAGCCCGCATCGCTCGGCGGCGGACATGAAGGCCGAGCTCTACTTCGGCTTCGCGGACCAGGATCCGAGCATGACCGCCGATCAGATCGCGATGCTCGAGCGAAGCCTCGAGGAGGCCGGGGCGCGCTTCCGAGCCGAGGTCTACGAGGGCGCGCAGCACGGCTACACGATGGCCGACACCGCCGCCTTCGACGAGCCGTCCAGCGAGCGCCACTTCCGCGAGCTTCAAGCGCTGCTCGAGCGCGCCGTAGGGTAGGCAGAAAGACGGAAAGGTCGTCACGATTCGCTACTTCATGAACAAGGAAGACGCTCTCGAAGCCGCGCGGGTGGGGGAGGGCGCATGAAGGCCGCGGTCATCCATGAGAACGGCGGTCCGGGTGTTCTCCGCTACGAGGACGTCCCCGATCCCGACTGTCCGGACGGCTTCGTGGTCGTAGATGCCGAGGCGATCAGCATCGAGGGAGGAGACCTGCTCGCCCGCGCGTCGGGCGACCTGCCGGGAACGCCGCACGTCGTCGGCTATCTGAGTGCCGGGACGGTGAGCGAGGTTGCCGCCGCCGGCGTCGAAGGACGCGCGGTCGGTGACCGCGTGGTGGCCCTGAACGCCGCCGGTTCGCACGCCGCCAGGCGAGCGGTCCCCGCGGCCGTGACGTGGCCGATTCCGGACGGGCTCGATGCGGCTCGCGCGGCGTGCGTACCGGTCGCCTTCGGCACCGCGTACGAGTGCTTGTTCACCGCGGGCAACCTGGCCGAGGGCCAGACCGTGCTGGTCCACGCCGGAGCCGGTGGCGTCGGGATGGCCGCGATTCAGCTCGCGGGGCAGGCGGGCGCGACCGTCATCTCGACCGCCTCGAGCGACGAGAAGCTCGAACGGCTGAAGGCGTTCGGCCTCGATCACGGGATCAACTACGCCACCGAGAGCTTCGTCGAGCGCACGCAGGAGCTGACCGACTCGAGCGGCGTCGACGTCGTCATCGACTCGGTCGGCGGCCAGAACCTCGTCGACAGCATCGAGGTTCTCGCCTATCGCGGGACGCTCGTCAGCGTCGGAGTTGCCGGCCGGGCGGGCTCGGCGATCGAGGCGAAGTCGCTCTGGACGCGCAACAACACGCTGCGCGGCGTCTACCTCGGCGGCGCGATGCTGCCCGACTACGCCCGCATCCATCCGATGATCGGCGACATGCTGGAGCGCGTCGCGAGCGGCGAGCTCCAGGTGGAGATCGACCGCACCTTCCCGCTGGCGGAGGCAGCCGCGGCGCACGAGTACATCGAGAGCCGCAAGGCCTTCGGCCGGGTGGTCCTTACGCCGTAGCGCGTAGCGCCGGTGGGGCTACTGCCGGTAGTGCTCGACGGTGTCCGCCGACCGGACCTCGGCGTCGTCCGGGTCCTGGCCGAACTCCTCCTTGGCGCGCCGCTGGCGCAGCAGGTCCCAGCACCGGTCGAGCTCGACCTCCAGCTCGCGCAGCCGCGTCTTGTCGGCCTCGAGCGCCTCGTCGTCGGGCCGGTCGGCCTGCTCCTTGCCGCGCAGCTCTCTCTCCTCCGAGACGAGCTGCTCGATGTGGGCCGCGATGCTCTCGTCGCTCATAGGGGGATCCTACGACGGGTCGTAGCGCGCCTGTTCTTCCTCGGTGCGCTCGGCCCAGGGAATCGCCTCCAGCCGCGCATCGGGGATCGGGTCGCCGCTCTCCACGGAGCGGCCGTAGGTGCCCTCCTCGAGCCGCCGCTCGGCTCGATCGATCGCGCCCAGCTCTTCCTCGAGCCGCTGCGCCAGCCCCTGGTCGCGCTCCTCCTCGAACAGCTCCGTCGCCTCGTCGGCCGGGTGCTGGTCCAGGTGCGAGAGCTCCTCGCCGGGCTCCGGGCGGAGCCGCGCGAGCGACTCCTCTATACGGCTGCGCTCGCGGGCGAGCAGTTCGCGGGCGTGGTTCGGCTCCATCGGGCTTAACGCTATCGCCGCGCTCTACGCGCCGTGGTGTGTCTTGTCACGACCCGATCCCCGTCTTACGGCTGGTACCCCTACCGCTTCGTCGGCGACGGCCAGTCCGCCAGCACCTTCAGCGACTCGGGCTCCGGCGACTGCGTGGGCCCGCCGCACCCGGCCGCCTCAAAGCCGGTCGGCACCAGCGCCAAGCCGGGCGCGAAGCCCGACCGGACCGCGCCACGCCTCTCCCGCGCCCGGCTCAGCCGCCGCCGCTTCCGGGTCGGGCGCGCACGCACCGCGCGGGTGGCGAGGGTGCGCCGCGGCACGATCATCCGTTACGTGCTCTCGGAGGCCGCCACGACCAGCCTCCGCATCGACCGCCGGCGCGGCTCGCGCTACCGCCGCGCGGGCACGCTCAAGCGCACCACCGGCAAGGGCCGCCGCGGGGTGCGCTTCTCCGGCCGGATCGGGCGCAAGGCGCTGAAGCCCGGCCGCTACCGCCTGACCCTGAGGGCACGCGACGCCGCGGGCAACACCGGGCGGGCGCGGCGGCTGTACTTCCGGGTGGTCGGCTAGAGCCCCAGCACGCCCGCCACCGCGCGCGCCGCCAGCTCCTCGTCGTGGGGCGCCTGCCCGGCGAGCGCGATCACCGCGCCCTCGAGCGCGCCCATGCATGCCATGCCCACGGCTCGTGCCGGCGGGCCGGGCGGGATCGAGCCGTCCTTGCGGCCCGCGCTCACCAGGCGCGCCACACGCTTGATGCCGCCCTCCGCGATCTCCTCGAGCCGGCGGCCGACCGTGTTGCTCTGGCCGCTGAACTCGACTCTCAGGGCCATGATCACGCGCGCGATGTCGCGCCGGCAGAAGGCGGCGTGGCCGCGGGCCATCGCGAGAATCTCGGAGACCGGGTCCGGCTCCTGCGCCGCCGGCTCGCCCACCTCGCGCATCCAGTTGTCGTTGACCCACTCGATCACCGCGAGGGCCAGGTCCTCCTTGTCCCTGAACTGGTGGTAGAGGGCGCCGCGCGTGTAGCCCGCCTCGCGAGCCACCTCCTCGAGCCTGAGATTGCCGTAGCCGTAGCGGGACAGGCCCCTCGCCGCGGACTCGAGCAGAGCGCCGCGGCTGCGGGCCCGGCGCTCCGCCTGGGTGGCCCGCCCTCCGCTACGTACATGCATGTATGTATGCTACCGTGCGAGTCGGACGTGGATGGCAGGGTGCGACAGGTCGAAGTGCCCCCGCGGGTTCGAGCGCTCAGCACGCTCCCGCAGGTGGACTACGCCGACGCCTTCGTGGTCGAGGCCGCCGCAGCGCAGGAGCGGTCGGCGGAGGAATGGATCCGCTCGGTGTTGGATGACGCTCCCACCGGGCTGCGGCGCGCACTGCGGTCGGGCTGGCACTCGCTCGGCCTCGAGCTCGGCCCCGACGACTCCGACGGGCTCGTGCTCGGCTGGGAGGTGCGGCGGAGCACCGGCGCCCACGTGCTCCTCGGCGCCGGCTCCCGCCTGGGGATGCCGGCCGAGCTCGTCCTCCAGCGCCGGCCGCGCTCGCTGCTCCTAGCCACGCTCATCCGGCAGGAGAACCCCCTCGTCCGCGCGATGTGGGCAGGCATGGTTCACGTGCACCGGCGCGTCGTGCCGAATGTCCTCGCCCGGGCAGCGGCCGGATGAGGCTCCCGAAGAGCGCCCATACCTCCCAGCCGTGGCGGATCCACGAGGTCGCCTCGGACTTCCGACTCGAGGACGTCTGGGCGCTGCCCACCCCGGGTGGTCCCGACGACTTCCCCCGGCTCGTGGAGCTGATGGCTGCGGGCGACGCGTCGCAGACCCCGTCCGGCATCACCCGGCTCCTCTGGGCGACCCGCTGGAAGGTGGGCGAGATCCTCGGCTGGGACGATCCGGCTGGCGGCCTGGGAGCCAGGGTGCCGACGCTGCGCGAGCGCCTGCCGGACGAGCTGCGCGAGAGGAGAGGCCCGGAGTTCGACACCCTGCCGTTCACCCCGCTCTACCTGCTCGACGAGGAGTTCGCCGCAGAGGTAGCGAACCGAACCGTCCACGCCTTGATGCACCTGGGCTGGGTGCCTGACGGCGCCGGCGGCTACCGTGGCCAGATGGCCGTCCTCGTGAAGCCGAACGGGCTGCCCGGCGACGTCTACATGGCCGCGATCAAGCCGTTCCGCCACCTGATCGTCTACCCGGCGATGCTGAGGCAGGTCGAACGAGAATGGAAGGAGCGCCAAGCGAAATGATCGAGCGCATCGACGACATGCCGGCCGGGACGATCGGCCTGCGGGCCTCGGGCAAGCTCACCCGCGACGAGTACCGCGAAGTCCTCGAGCCTGCGCTGAAAGAGGGAATCGACTCGGGCGAGCTGCGCCTGCTGTTCGTGCTCACCGACTTCGACGGCGTCGAGCCCGGGGCGGTGCCGGAGGACATCAAGACCGGGCTCAGCGCCTGGTTCGGCCATCACGCGGCGTGGCGGCGGTTCGCACTCGTCACCGACTCCGACTGGGTGGCGAAGGCCATGCACCTGTTCGCCTGGATGACGCCCGGCGACGTGATGGTCGCGGGGCTCGACCAGCTCGACGACGCCAGGTCCTGGGTCGCCGGCTAGCCCGGGTCCGCCTGCCCCGGCTGCACCAGCCCCGATTCGTAGGCGAGGACGACGGCCTGCACGCGGTCGGCGAGGTCGAGCTTGCGCAGGACGTGAGAGAGGTGGGTCTTGACCGTCGCCTCGCTCACCACGAGCGAATCCGCGACCTCGGAGTTGGACTTTCCGGTCGCCACGAGCTTGAGCACGTCGAGCTCGCGCTCGGTGAGCTCGTCCAGCTCCTCCGGCGCGCGGGCGCCCGGCGGCGGTCGCTTGACGAACTCCTCGATCAGACGGCGCGTAATGGTGGGGGCGAGCAGGGCCTCGCCGCCGGCGACCGTGCGCACGGCGTCGGCCAGCTGTTCGGGGCGCACCGCCTTCAGGAGGAAGCCGCTCGCGCCGATCTTCATCGCCTCGTAGACGTACTCGTCGAGGTCGAACGTGGTCAGCACCAGGACGCGCGGGGCGTCCGGGTTGACGAGGATCCGGCGGGCCGCTTCGAGCCCGTCGAGCTCGGGCATGCGGATGTCCATCAGCACCACGTCGGGAGCCAGCGAGCGGACGAGGTCGAGCGCCTCGCGTCCATCGCTGGCCTCGCCGACGACCTCCATGTCGGCCTGGGCCTCGAGGATCATCCGGAAGCCGCCGCGGACGAGCGTCTCGTCGTCGGCGATCAGGACCCGGATCACGGCATCAGCGGCAGCGTCGCCCTCACCGCGTAGCCGCCGTCGGGCGTCTCGCCCGCGTGGACCTCGCCGCCGCACTCCTCAACTCGCTCGCGCATTCCCACGAGTCCGTGGCCGCCACCGCTGCCGTTCCGCCGCTCGGCGTGCCGGCTCTCCACCTCGAGCGCCAGCGAGCGGAGCGCGTAGCGGACAGTGACGGTCGCCTGACCGCCGGCGCCGTGTTTGAGCGCGTTGGTCAGCGCCTCCTGGACGATCCGGTATGCCGCCAGGTCGACCGCGGGCGGCAACGGCGCCCGCTCGCCCTCGCGCCGCAGCTCGACGGGCAGCCCCGACTCGCGTACGCCGTCGACCAGGCGATCGAGCTGGGCCATTCCCGGCTGCGGCGCCAGGCCGGGCTCGCCCATCTCGCGCAGCATCCCGATCAGCCGGCGCATCTCCGCGATCGTGCCGTGGCCGGTCTCCTCGATCGCGACGAGCGCCTGTCGCGCCCGCTCCGGGTCCTGGTCCAGCTGAAGGCGCGCGGCACCGGCCTGCACAGTGATCACGCTGATCGCGTGGCCGATCATGTCGTGCAGCTCGCGGGCGATCCGCGCCCGCTCCTCGGCCACCGCCTCGCGGGCGCGCTCCTCCTGCTCCTCCTCCGCCCGCCGGGCGCGCCGGGCGAGCCGCTCGGACTCCTCGTCGCGCGCGCGAAGAAGCATCCCGGCCGCCAGCGGCGTGATGCCGACGATGGCCACGAAGATCACCCCGCTCGCGGTGACAGGCCCCGAGTCCGCGGCGATCAGGATCAGGCCGAGCGCCAGCCCCAGCAGCCCGGCAAGCACGGCGCGCGAGGGCTCCTCGCGGCGGCCGAGCGTGAAGAAGGCGACGATCACCGGCACCAGCACGACCTGCGACTCGGTTCCGGCGTAGGCGATCTGCGCCTCGAGCGCAAGCGCGCCCATCACCGTCAGCGCGGCGGCTGCGGGCCAGCGCCGGCGGGCGAGCAGCGGCAGCGTCCACGCGGCCGGGAAGAGGAGAAGCGCGAGGGTCGATCCGGAGCGATCGGCGAGCGCGGCGTCCAGCTCGGCGAGCACGAACAGGGCCACGATCGCGGCGTCGGCGAGGTTGCTGCGAAGGCGCGACGCGAGTGCCATGTGCAGACCGTAACCCGGCGCCAGGCACGCCGCATCGGACACGGGGATGAGACGCCTACGACCGCGGTATGAGGCCGGGACGGCAACGTTCAACCCGCTGGGCGAACAGGTTCGAACGCCAGGCCGAAGATCGCCGGAGCGGCCCGGCGTAGCTTGGCCCCGAGTCGTCACACGGGGTGGCGGCCGGCGAAAGAAAGGGCTCGTAATGAACAAGACCGCAACAGAACGACTCGGTCCGCTGGCGGGGCTGGTGTTCGCCGCACTGCTCCTGATCATGCGGGTGATCGAGGGCTCCGGTATGCCGGACGCGGGCGCCTCGACGGCGACCGCCGTCCGCTTCTGGACCGACCACCAGAGCGAGCAGATCGCGGCCGCGATCATCTCCTCGTTCGCAGCCCTGTTCCTTGTCTGGTTCGGCAGCTATCTCCGGAGCGCCTTGCGCGACGCGGACGGCGGCAAGTCGACGCTCGCCGACATCTCGTTCGGCGGCGTGCTGGTCACGGCGGCGGGCATCCTGGCGATCGCCACCGTCGAGCTCGCGGCGGCGGACACCGCCGGCGACGTGCCCGGCCAGGTGACCCAGACGCTGTCGGCCCTTCAGGCGGAGAGCTACCTGGGCGTCGCCGCCGGCTTCGGCCTCTTCGGAATCGCCACCGGTCTGGCGATCATGAGGACCGGTGTCCTCTCGAGGCGCCTCGGCTGGCTGTCCCTCGTGTCCGGCGTGATCTGGCTGACGCCCGTGCAGTTCGTCGCGATCTTCCTCTCGGTCGCGTTCGTGGTCGTCGCCAGCATCCGGCTCTACCGCCCCGGTCGCTCGAAGGGCGCGGTTCCGGTCACCTCGCACTGAGACCTCGGAGTACCCATAGCGCCGGCGGCGACGGCCGCCGGCGCTGTGCTGTGATCTGACTCGTGCGTGAGACGCTCGCGGCCCATTTCGACTCCCGGCAGGTCTCGCGCGTCCTCTACGGCGCCATCATCGGCCTTGCCCTCGTCGTCGCCCTTCAGGCTCATCCGCCGGGAGCGGTCGCCGTGGCCGGGTCGCTCATCGCCACCGCGATCGCGGTCGGGCTCGCGGAGCTCTACAGCGAGATCGTCGGGGTCGAGACGCGCACCCACGAGCGGGTGGGTCGGCAGCACGTCGTGGAGTTGCTCGACGAGATCGTCGCCGTGGCCGCCGGCATCTCGTTCCCCGCGGTGTTCTTCCTGCTGGCGGCGCTCGGGGCGATGGAGACCGACACCGCCTTCACCGCCGCGAAGTGGTCGGGCCTCGGGCTGATCGCGGCCTACGGGTTTGCCGCCGCGCGCCTCACCGGCGACAGCGTGCTCCGCTCGCTCCTCCGGGCCGCCCTGGCCGCCCTGATCGGCGCGTTCCTGATCGCGGCCAAAGCCCTCGTTCACTAATCAGCTGACGGCGGTCTCGGGGCGCGAGGTCCGGTTCCTTGGCGACTTCACCTGCATATGGGTGGTCAAGTCACCAACCAACCCAATCCGCCTGAGTAGGACGCCCGCCTGACGGAACCGGATATTCACTGGTCAGCTAATCGCGGACAGCCCCGCCGCAACCGCGAATCCCAGCGTGGTCACGAGGCCCGCCGTGCGCCCGGACTCGCGCGTGGCGTCCGGAATCATCGAGTCGACCAGCATCACGAGGAGCGCTCCGGCCGCGAAGCCGTCGATCGCGCCCTTGAGGTGGTTCGACACCGCGTCGGCCACCGCGTAGCCGATGACGGTCGCGAGCATGCATACCACCGCCACCGCGATCCACAGCCGCAGGATCGTGCCGTCGCTCCGTCCGGCCGCGCGCATCTCGCTCGCCGACCCGATCGCCTCCGGGAGGTTCGAGACGAAGATCGCCACGAGCAGCCCCACGCTCACGCCCGCGCCGCCCGCCAGCCCGATCCCGAGCACGGACTGCTCGGGAATTCCGTCGAGGAACGCGCCGAGCGCCAGCGGCCCGCCGGCGCTCGACGAGCCCATCCGGTCGACCAGCCCGTCGAGCGAGTAATAGGTGACCGCGCCCACGCCGAGGCCGACGGCGGTCCAGCCCGGAGCTCCCTGCTGAGCGCCCTCCTCCGCCAGCTCGAAGCTGACCGCGCTGATCAGCGCCCCGGCGCCGAACGCCAGGACGAGGCCGACGACCTTCTCCGGCCAGCGCCTTGCAATCGCGAGCAGGGCCCCGAGGACGAGAGAGAAGGCCGACAGCGAGCCCCAGCCGAGGGCGGCACCCATCGGCCGGGAAAGCTACTCCCCGCGCTCCTCCAGGATCGCGCGCAGCCGCTCCTCCACCTCAGGGTGGTCGCGGTTGAGCCGCCGGATCTGGTCGTCGGTCAGGTAGAGCGCCTGGACCGAGCCACCGGAGGCCACCGCCGTCGCGTTGCGCAGCCCGCGGGTCACGATCCCGCGCTCGCCGACGACCTCGCCCTCGCCGATCGTCGCGAGCGTCTCTCCGTCGCGCTGGACCTCGACCTGGCCCTTCTCGATCGCGAACAGCTGGTAGGGCTGGGTGCCCGCGTGGAGCAGCTCCTCCCCGTCGTCGATGGAAACCTCGCCGATTACGCCGGCGAGCCGCTCCAGCTCGTCGTCCGAGAGGGCAGCGAAGAGGTCGAACTTCTTCAAGCGTCCGGCATCCATGGCACTCAGCTGGAGGCCTTTCCGCCCTTGCGGCCAGCCGCCTTCTTCTGGGCCGTGTTGCCGCCGCTGCCGCTTCCGCTGCTCTTGCGGCTGCGGCTGCTGCCGGAGCTCTTGCCGCCGCGGCTCGACGATCCCTCGGAGTTGGCGATCGCCGCCGCCCGCGACTTGCTCATGCCCTTCTTGCGCAGGCCCTCGTACTGCTTGTCGTCCTTCACGCTCGGTCCGTGGTCTTTTGCCATGGGGCTTTGTTACCCGCGTTACGGCCTGACGAACGTGTCCGGATCCGGGCCGATCCGCTCGCCGGCGTCCAGAGCCTCGATCGCGGCCATCTCGTCGTCGCTCAAGTGGAAGTCGAAGATGTCGAAGTTCTCCTCGATCCGCTCCGGCGTGACGGACTTGGGGAAGACGACGTTGCCTAGCTGGATGTGCCAGCGCAGCACGACCTGGCCGGTGGTCTTGTCGTGCTCGGAGGCGATCTCCTCCAGCACCTGCTCGTCGAGCACCTGGCCCTGCGCCAGCGGGCTCCACGCCTCGGTCACGATCTCCCGGTCGGCGTGCTCGCGGCGCAGGCCCGCCTGCTGGAAGCGGGGATGGAGCTCGATCTGGTTGACCGAAGGGGTCACGCCGGTCTCGTCGACGATCCGCCGCAGGTGGGCCGGCTGGAAGTTGGACACGCCGATCGAGCGCACGACCCCCTCCTTCTGCAGGTCGATGAACGCGCGCCAGGTCTCGACGTACTTGTCCTGGCTCGGGACCGGCCAGTGGATCAGGTAGAGGTCGACGAACTCGAGCTCGAGCCGGTCGAGGCTGTTCTTGAACGCCTGCTTCGCGTTCTCGTAGCCGTGGTCGTCGTTGAAGCACTTGGTGGTGATGAAGACTTCGTCGCGGTCGAGCCCCGAGGCCCGGAACGCCTGGCCGACCCCGGCCTCGTTCTGATAGGCGGCCGCGGTGTCGATGTGGCGATAGCCGGCGGCGAGAGCCTTGGTGGTGACCTCGGCGGTGTCCTCGGGCGGCACCTGGAAGACGCCGAACCCGAGCTGAGGGATCTCCACGCCGTCGTTCAGTTGCAGTTCGGGTACTGCTGTGTGCGTAGGACTCATGCAATTTCGGTGCCCGGTGAGGCGGAAGGCAAACGCGGGTACGCGACTCACGTGGCCGCCCTCGACACCGGACAGCTCCACTCACTGATCCCGTTCGCCGCCGAGCTCGGCGTCCGGCTCGTGAGCGCGGAGCCGACCCAGGTGCGGCTCGAGCTGGACTGGCGGCCGGAGCTGTGCACCGCCGGCGAAGTCCTCCACGGCGGCGCGCTGATGAGCCTGGCCGACACGGCCGGGGCGGTGTGCGCGTTCCTCAACCTGCCCGAGGGCGCGGGAACAGCCACCGTGGAGTCGAAGACCAACCTGCTGGCGGCCGTGCGCGAGGGGACGGTCACGGCCCTCGCGACGCCGCTGCACGCCGGCCGGACGCTGATCGTGGTCGAGACCGAGCTGCGTGCCGAGGGAGACCGGCTCGCCGCCAAGACGACCCAAACACAGGCCGTCCTGACGGCGTAGGCCGGGCCGCTCAGCTAGAGCGCGGTGACTACCGACTTGGTCTCCAGGTAGTTGTCGAGCACCTGGTGGCCCATCTCACGGCCCCAGCCGGACTCCTTGTAGCCGCCGAACGGCATCGCCGCGTCGAACACGTGGTAGGTGTTGATCCACACCGTGCCCGCGCGGAGCCGCCTGGCGGTCCTGTGCGCCTTGGAGATGTCGCGGGTGAAGACGCCCGCGGCCAGGCCGTAGGTCGAGTCGTTCGCCTCCGGCATCAGCTCCTCGGGCGAGTCGAACGGGATCGCACACGCCACCGGGCCGAAGATCTCCTCGCGTACGACGCTCATGTCGGGCGTCGTGTCCTCGAGGATCGTCGGCTGGACGAAGTAACCGCGATCCGACGCCCGGTCACCGCCCACGGCCGCGGACGCTCCCGCGTCCCGTCCGGCCTGGAGGTAGCCGAGCACCTTTTCGAACTGCTCGTCCGAGATGAGCGGACCCATCTCCGCGTCGGGGTCGGTCCCCGGGGCCACCTTGATCTGCTTGGCGGCCTCGGACACGCCCGCGACGACGTCGTCGTAGACGTCCTTCTGGACGTACAGCCGCGTGCCGGCGTTGCAGCACTGGCCGTGGTTGAAGAAGACGCCGTGGGCCGCGCCCGCGATCGCCTCTTCCATGTCCGCGTCCGCGTAGACGACGTTCGGCGACTTGCCGCCGAGCTCGAGCGAGACCTTCTTCAGGTTGCCCGCCGCGGCCTCGACGATCAGCTTGCCGACCTCGGTCGACCCGGTGAAGGCGACCTTGTCGACGTCGTCGTGCGCGGCCAGCGCCGCGCCCGCGTCGCCGTAGCCCGTGACGATGTTCACCACACCGTCCGGCACCCCGGCCTCCTGCATGAGCTCGCCGAGCCTGAGCGCCGACAGCGGTGTCTGCTCCGCCGGCTTCAGGACCACGGTGCAGCCGCAGGCCAGCACCGGCCCGAGCTTCCACGCCGCCATCAGCAGCGGGAAGTTCCAGGGGATGATCTGCCCGACGACGCCCACGGGCTCCCGCAGCGTGTACGCGTGGTACTCGCCCGGGGCCGGAATCGCCGAGATCGGCACCGTGTTGCCCTCGATCTTGGTCGGCCAGCCCGCCATGTAGTGGAACAGGTCGGCCGCGAGCGGCACGTCGGCGGCCTTCGCCACCGAGAACGGCTTGCCGTTGTCGAGCGACTCGAGCATCGCGAGCTCTTCCGCGTTCTCCTCGATCA
>DASXBA010000051.1:0-4067 GCA_036406475.1 Thermoleophilaceae bacterium
CGGCGTTGCGGCCGACCACGTGGGCCCGCAGCGGACGACCGAGGAGGAACAGGTCGCCCACGAGGTCCAGGATCTTGTGGCGCACGAACTCGTCGGGGAACCGCAGGCTGTCGTTCAGCACCGAGCGCTTGCCGACGACGACTGCGTTCTCGAGCGAGCCACCGCGAGCCAGACCGTTCTGGCGCATCGCCGGCACGTCTCGCAGGAACCCGTACGTCCTGGCCGCGGCCAGCTCCTGATCGAAGACCTGCTCGGTGATGTCGTAGGTGCCGACCTGCAGCCCGATGATCGGGTGGTTGTTGTCGAGCGTGTAGCTGATCCGGAGCGAGTCGGCGGGCAAGACCTCGAGCCAGCGGCTCTCGGTGCCCACGCGAATCGGCTCGCTGATCGTCAGGGCCCGTCGCGGGGCGGGCAGGCTCACGCAGCCGGCCGAGCGCAGCAGATCCATGAAAGGCTTCGCGCTGCCGTCGGCGGCGGGAACCTCGGGACCGTCGATGTCCACCACCATGTTGTCGACGCCGAGCGCCGCCGCCGCGGCCATCAGGTGCTCGATGGTGCGCACCCGAACGCCGAAGGCCCCGACCGTGGTCGCGGAATTGGTGTCGACCACGTGATCGGCATTCGCCGGGATCAGCGTGCCGTCGGTCGCGCGGAAGAGCACGCCCGTGTCCGCGCCGGCCGGTGAGACCCGAAGCGCCACCGGCTCCCCGGAATGAAGGCCGATGCCCGCCATCTCCACCGGATGCCTGAGGGTCCGCTGCTGGTCCATGGCTGGTCTAGGATAGGCAAAGCAGGTGCCAGCCGGCAAATTTCACGTCAAATGCCCGTTTCAGTTGACATGCCAGCCAGAGGAAATCATTCCCGGCCTGCCCCAGGTTGCAGGAAAGACACACCGGCGGAAATACCCTGTGTCAGATCAGCAACATCAGAGATCCAGCGTGGCCCGCACCTGGAAGCCCTCGGATTCGCCTTGCACGGAGAGACCTTGCGCGCCAATGCCCCGGATGACTGCCCTGGGGGTATGCCGGTCGGGGTCGATCGGCTCCCCGCGCAGGAACGCGTGGAGACGGAGCGGCTCGGCCCCCGCCGCGGAAGCCGCCTCGAACACCGCGAACTCGATCGAGCGGCAGGCGAATCCCTCCACCTCGTGGACGTAGAGGCACTCGTCGAGCCAGCGCCGGAGCAGGGCTGCCGGGTCGGGACCGTGCGCGCGGACCTCACGGACTTCCGTCTCGTCGACCGAAGCCGGATCCACCGCGGCGGCGAACAGGGCCAGCGCGATTCGCGAGAAGGCGTCGGGGAGCGTAGGCCCGTCCGCGTACAGGTCCATGATCAGCCACGCCCCAGGTCCCCGTAGCGGGCCTGCAGGAGCGCCACCGCCACCGCGCCGGCCGTCTCGGTCCGCAGCAGCCGCGGCCCGAGCGAGGCCACGAGCGCGCCCGCGCCGGCGAGGCCCCGAACCTCGGCGGCGGTGAGCCCGCCCTCGGGGCCCACCACCACGGTGGCGCGGGCACACGGGCCGGCGGGCAGGAGGCTGTCGAGCCGCCGCCGCTCCTCTTCCCAGAAGCAGACGACGAGCCCGGCGGCCGACGCCTCGGGCCGCCACACGGAGAGCTGCGTCGGGGCGGTGATCTCGGGCACCGCCGCGCGCCCACTCTGTTGCGCGGCTTCGCGCGCGACCCGCCGCCATCGCCCGAGCCTCGAATCGGCACGGCCGGGCTCGAGGCGGACCACGGTGCGCTCGCTCAGCAGCGGGAGCACCCGCGTCACGCCGAGCTCGGTGGCCATGCGGATCACGTGCTCCATCTTGTCGCCCTTGGGAATGGCCTGGGCCAACGTCAGGTCGAGGGACGATTCGGTCGCCAGCGCCGAGCGTCCCACCACCACGCCTTCGGCGCGTCGAGACGCGATCGAGGTCAGCCGAACCGAGAGCAGCTGCCCGCTCGTGTCGACGGCCTGCACGGTCTCGCCGGCCGCCGCACGCAGGACCCGGCCCAGGTGATGGGCCGCGGCGGCGTCGAAGACCACCCGGTCACCGTGGACGGCGTCCGGCGCGAGATGGAAGCGGGTCACCGCGACGGCGCGGCCAACAGGAGGGACGCCCAGCCGTCGAGCGGCACGCTCCAGCGCGTGCCGAAGCCGAGCCTGGAGAGCGCCTCGGCGACCCCGACGTCCTCGCCGTCCAGCATGCCGCCGAGCACGAGGTGTCCGCCCGGGGCCACGAGCCGGCCGTAGTGCTCGGCCAGGGCGAGGTGGGCGTGGGTCAGCAGATTGGCTACCACCACCGGGAATCGCCCGTCCACGTCTGGCGGCTCGGCCAGGCGCACGGTCAGACCCGCACAGCCGTTCCGCGCCGCGTTGACCTGCGCGGCCGCCACCGCGTCGGGGTCCGTGTCGATGGCCAGCGCGGTCGGCGCCCCGAGTCGCAGGGCCGCGATGGCCAGGATGCCGGTGCCGGTCCCGATGTCGAGGACCGCCGAGCCGGGCGCGGCCTCGAGGGCGTCCTCGAGCAGGACCAGGCAGCCCTCGGTGGTGCCGTGATGCCCGGTCCCGAAGGCACGCCCCGGCTCGATCACCACGGCGAGCCGCTCCCCGTTCGGCACGGCGGCGTCGGGTCCGGGTTCGGCGAGCCACGGCGGCATCACCAGGAGGCGTCGCCCGACCTCGCGCACCGGGAACGATTGCTGCCAGGCACTCGCCCAGGCCTCGTCGAGCAGCGGCGCGACCTCGGCACTCTCTGGCGGCAGCGAGAAGCCGAGGGCGCGGAGCGAAGCCTGATAGGTCTGCACCGCGGTCAGGAGTCCGGTGGAGGACGCACGCTCGGGGAAGAACGCGCGCAAGCGCGGCCGCCGGCCCGGCACTTCCTCCTCGACCACGCCGAGCGCGCCCTGCTCCCAGAGGAAGTTGGTCAGCCCGTCGGACGTCTCGGCGGTCGCGGGAACGGTCAGCTGCCAGAACGGCATCAACTACCGAACAGCTGCTTCATCCGCTCGACGAACTTGGACACGCGAGGCCCCGAGCTGCCGTCGTGGGAGCCCCGGAATTCCTCCAGCAGCTCGCGCTGGCGCGCGGTGAGCTGGGTGGGCACCTCGACCACGACGTCGTATACCGCGTCGCCCCGACCGCGCCCGCGCAGATGCGGCATGCCCTTGCCCTTGAGGACCAGGCGCTGCCCCGGCTGGGTGCCCGCGGGGACCTTCAGCTTGGCGGCGCCGTCCAGCACCGGGACCTCGACCTCATCGCCGAGGGCGACCTGGGGAAAGGTCAGCGGCAATTCGCAGATGAGGTGCGCGCCCTCGCGGACGAAGATCTCGTGCGGCTTGATGTGGAGCACCACGTAGAGATCGCCGGCCGGCCCGCCTTGCGTGCCGCCCTCGCCCTCGCCGGTCAGGCGCAGCTGATTGCCGTGCTCGACGCCTGCCGGAATCGTGACTTTGAGCAGCCGCTCGCGCGAGATGCGTCCCTGGCCGCGGCAGGTGGAGCACGGGTTGCGGACGATCCGGCCCTCGCCCCGGCAGTTCGGGCAGGGACGGGCCACCGTGAGGAAGCCCTGTGAGAAGCGCACCTGGCCCTGCCCGCGGCAGGTGCTGCAGACCTCGGGCTGGCTGCCCGCCTCCACGCCCGAGCCGCGGCAGCCGTCGCAGGTCTCGAGCCGCGGGACCTGCAGCTTGGTCTCCAGGCCCTGGGCCGCCTCCTCGAGCGTGATCTCCAGGTCGTAGCGCAGGTCGTCGCCCCGCCGCGCGCGGGTGCGGGAGCGTCCGCGATCGCCGCCGCCGAAGAAGCCTTCGAAGAGATCCTCGAAGATGGTCCCAAATCCGGCTTCGCCGACCCCGCCTCCGACAGTTCCGAAGCGATCGTACTGGGCACGCTTCTCCGGGTCGGAGAGCACGGTGTAGGCCTCGCTGACCTCCTTGAAGCGCTCCTCGGCCTTGCGGTCGCCGGGATTGCGATCGGGATGGTAGGCGCGAGCGAGGTGGCGGTAGGCCTTCTTCAGCGCGGCGTCGTCGGCGTCGCGGGAAACCCCGAGGACGCCGTAGTAGTCCTTGGCCGCCACGCTACGAGTCGGA
>DASXBA010000052.1:0-17086 GCA_036406475.1 Thermoleophilaceae bacterium
GGTCAGGAGCGCCCGCCGCCGCTCGGGGTCCGGCTCGACCTCGGCCTGCTCGAACGCCGCCAGCAGGCGGCCTCGCATCTCGAGCGCGCTCTCGAGCGACTTGACCTCCGGCGCCAGCTCGCGCCATTCCTCGTGGCCGAAATAGGAGTAGCTCGAGCCGCCGGCGACGATCAGGGTGTCGTAGGGCACGGAGTCGGCGCCGAGCAGAACCCTGCGCGAGTCGAGGTCGAAGCCGGTCACCTCCTCCATCAGCACGCGCACGTTGCGGTGGCGCTTGAAGACGGCTCGCAGCGGATAGGCGACCTCGCCCGGGCCCAGCGCCCCGGTTGCGATCTGGTAGGTGAGCGGCTGGAACAGGTGGAAGTTGCGCCGGTCGATCAGCGTCACCTCGACGGGCGCCCGCGCCAGCTGCCTGGCGGCCTGGAGGCCGCCGAAGCCGCCCCCGACGACGACCACCCGGTGCCTCATCCAAGGCCTTTCGCGAAGCCCTCGCGGTAGGAGGGATAGCGTGGGCGCCAGCTCAGCTCGCGCCTGGCCTTGGCGTTCGACTGGCCCGGGATCCGCGTCATCATCGAGACGCCGACCTCCCCGGCCGCGAGCCGGCCGAGCCAGACGGGGACGTGCCTGGGAGCCTTCGCGCCCAGGGCCTCCGCGAGCGCGGGCAGCCATTCCGCGACCGCGGCGGGCTCGTCGTCGGATGCGTTGTAGATGCCCGGCTCTCCGTGTTCGATCGCCGCGACCGTGATCGCGGCCGCGTCGTCGATATGCATGAACGACCAGACCCCGGTGCCGTCGCCGATGATGGGAAAGCGCCGCTTCTCGACCAGGCGCGCGAGGTCGCCGTCGTGCTCCAGGCCGGTGCCCGGACCGTAGAAGGACCCGTAGCGGAGGGCGATGGCCCCGATGTCCGCCGCGCCGGCCACCAACGCCTCGAGCTTGCGGATCGCCTCCATCGACCGCCGCTGGTTGGCGGGCGGGTCCGGGTCGAGCGGGTCCGCCTCGGTCCTCGGAGCCGTACCGTCGGGCTCGTAGATCCAGCTGCCGTAGCTCTGGGCGATGAAGCGCCGGGCTCCCGCCGCACGCGCGGCCTCGATCAGGTGCTCCGTGCCCTCGGTCCGCAGGCGGTTCGTGATCTCGAAGTCCTTGTCGAAGTTCTTGAAGCTCTTGAGACCGGTCAGGTTCGTCATCTGGTGGATGACCACGTCCGGCTTCGCTCGCGCTACCGCATCGATCACGGCCGCGCGGTCGAGGCCGTCGGCCAGCACCGGCTCCGCGCCGAGCTCGTGGACGAGTTCCTGCTTCGACGAGCTCCGGGTCATGCCCGTCACCTGGAAGCCGCACTCGACGAGGAGGGGCACCAGCCGCTGTCCCACGGCTCCGGTCGCGCCTGCCACGAACACCTTCATCGTCTGCTCCTTTCGTCGTTCTACACCGTTGACGCGGCGGGAGCGCTTCGTGTGACGGCTAGACGTGCCTCAGCTTGTCCGGGTTGCGGATGATCCGGATCGCCTGGACCTTGCCGTCGACCACGTCGATCGTCAGCACGTCCCAGAGCGTCCCGTCGGCCATCCGCATGATCCGGCCGGGCTGGCCGTTCACCTTCACGAGCTCGACGTCGAACGGCCCGTGGCGCTCGGTCTTGCTGGCGATCTTCGCCATCACCTTGGCCACGCGCTCGCGGCCGACGAGCAGCTTGCGCGCGGCCGAGATCTTGCCGCCGCCGTCGGCGTAGGCGACCACGTCCTCCGCGAGCATCTCCTCGAGCTGCTCGACGTCGCCCTCCCGGGCGGCGGCGATGAAGCGCCGCAGCAGCTCGTCGCGCAGCGCCTCGTCGGGGTCGAAGCGCGGCCGGCTCGCCTCGATGTGCTTCCGCGCGCGGGTCACGATCTGGCGGCAGTTCTCCTCGCTGCGGTCGACGATCTCCCCGATACGCGCGTAGTCGTAGTCGAAGACCTCGCGCAGGATGTAGGCCGCCCGCTCGACCGGGGTCAGCCGCTCGAGGATCACGAGGAACGCCTGGGAGAGCGTGTCGGACAGCTCCGTCTGCTCGGCCGGCCCCGGCTCCGAGTCGCCGATCAGCGGTTCCGGCAGCCAGGGGCCGACGTACGTCTCGCGCCGCTTGCGCGCGGAGCGCAGGACGTCGAGCGACAGGCGGGTAGCGACGGTCGTGACCCAGGCCGCGGGCTCGTCGATCGCCCCCTCGGCCCTCGCGAGCCGGATCACCGCCTCCTGGGCCACGTCCTCCGCCTCGCTGACGGTCCCGAGCATCCGGTAGGCGACGCCGAAGGCGCGCCGCCTGACCGTCTCGAGCTCCTGATCGGAAATCGCCACGGCCATGCCACTCATTGTTCCCCTTTGACGCGGCAGCCGAACGGTCTGTGACATGTCACAGCGAACGGCCCCGGCGGGTCATAGGGGCATGGCGACACTGTGTACGGCTACCCGTACCCCAGCGCCCATCCGGACGCGCGACAATCTGTCGGCTGTGGAGTCGCAGCTGGAGGCGGTCCTCGAGGAACAGGAGGCGCTGCGGCGGGTCGCGACGCTCGTGGCGGGCGACACGCCGGCGGCCCGGGTCTTCGCGCGCGTCTGCGAGGAGGTGGGCCGGGTGCTTGGCGTGGAGAGCACCAACATCCTCCGCTTCGAGAGCGAGCGCCGCCAGACGATCGTCGGCGCCTGGGCGGAGAACGGCGCTCCCTGGTTCGCGGCCGGCGAGATCGTCCCGGTGGACGGCGAGACCGTGGCGGGCAAGCTGATCCGCAGTGGCACGCCGGAGCGCGTCGACGACTACTCGGACGTGACCGGCGAGCTCGTCAAGCGCCTCAAGGCCGTGGGCATCAGCTCGGCGGTCGGCGCGCCGATCATCGTGGCCGGCGGCCTCTGGGGCGCCCTCGTTGCCTCGAGCGGACGGGCCCATGCCTTCGCGGAGGGCGCCGAGCTCCGGCTCGCGGACTTCGCCGAGCTCGTGACCGCCGCCCTGGCGAACGTGGACGCGCGCGAAAAGCTTGCCGCCTCCCGCGCGCGCATAGTCGAGGCGGGCTACGAGGAGCGGCGGCGCCTCGGACGCGACCTGCACGATGGCGCCCAGCAGGAGCTCGTGCGCGCGGCGATCAGCTTGCGGCTCGCCCAGCAGCGCTGGGAGCAGGCCCCGTCCGAGGCCCGCGAGCTCGTCGCCGAGGCGCTCGAGCAGACCCATGCCGGGATCCGCGATCTGCGCGAGCTCGCCGCCGGCATCCACCCGAGCGTCCTCACCGATCGCGGCCTCGGCGCCGCGCTCACCACGCTCGCCGGCCGCGCTCCGATGCCGGTCGAGGTCGGCAGGGTCCCCTCGGAGCGGCTGCCGGCGGCGGTCGAGTCGACCGCCTACTTCGTCGTGGCCGAGGCGCTCACCAACGCCGCCAAGCACTCCCGCTGCGACCGGGCCGAGGTGTCGGTGCGGGCGGGGGAGGAGTGGATCACTGTCGAGGTCCGCGACGACGGCGTCGGCGGCGCCGAGCCCGCGGCGGGCAGCGGCCTGCGCGGCCTTTCCGACCGCGTCAGCGCGCTCGGGGGCGTGCTGGACGTGTCGAGTCCGGTGGGGGAGGGCACGACGATCCGGGCGAGGATCGCCGCCTAGTCAGTAACCGCGCGGGTGCCGGGCCCTGAACCGGCTCGACCGTCGCAGGTGCTTGCTCCAGCGCGGGCCTGTGGAGGGGCCGCCGGCGCCCCGGTCGCGCATGCTCGTGTCGAAGCGCAGCCCGGCCACGACGATGTAGGCGTGGCTGGCGTGGGCGTAAACGGTGATCCAGCGGCCGGTGCCGCGCCGGGCCCAGTGCATCAGGTCGCCGGACGCCAGCGGGCTGCGTAGAAAGCGACCGCCGTAGAGGGCATAGCTGACGGAGCCCGAGCAGTCGTAGCCGCTGTCGATCCTGCTGATCCGGGCGCCGTGACCGCCGCCGTAGCGGTAGGGCTTGCGGATCAGGCGGTTCGCGGCGGCGATCACGTGACGCACCCGGCGCGGCGCGCCGCGGGGAGCGATTGCGCGGCCGTGGCGCAGCACGGCCTTCTTCGGCGGCGGTGGCGGGGGCACGAAGCGCGCGCCTCCCGTGGAGGGAGTCGCAGCGCCCGCGCCGCCCGCCGTGGCGGAGCCCACGATTGCGCACGCCAGCACGGCGGCGCACAGCCTGTTTCGGTAAGCGATCGACATTGGTTCGTCGCGCCTACGGGGTTAGCTGTCGGGCTCGCGACCTTGGCCGCGGCGCCGCGCTCTGGCGGCGCTTCGCCCCCGTGGATGACTCCACCTTGGGTCCCCCGTTCCCCGCCGCCGGTGCGGCGAGGACTCGGCGTATGCGAGGACCAACACCGAAGGGGCGAGAAGTTCCGCTCCCCGTGTTGGTTTTCTTACATCAAGCGCTTCCCCCGACTGCCGATACGTGCCGTGATGCGCTCGGAAGAGGGCTTTTCGCTGCTCGAGCTGCTTGTCGTCGTGCTAATACTCGGCGCGCTCGCCGCGATCGCCCTGCCGGCTTTCCTGGGCGCGAAGGGCAATGCTCACGACGGCGATGCCAAGAGCCGCGCGCGGAACCTGGCCCGCGAGGTGGAGACCTGCTTCGTCGACCGCGGCGACTACCGCCAGTGCGATGCGCAGACCGACCTCGCCGACGGCGCCTCCTACTCCTGGGGCACCGGCCCCGGGCAGGTGCGGGTCACGGGCAGCGCGGCCGCTCGTTTCACAGTCGAGTCGTATTCGAAGCAGGCCAACGAGTCCAACAAGCGCCAGTACCACCGCTTCCGCTGGGTCCGCGCCGCCAACGGGAGCGTCAGCCGCCTTTGCGACCGGGCCGGTCCGGGCAACGACAGCGGCGGCTGCTCGGCTGGCACCTGGTAAGGGCCGGCGCGGCTAGCCTTTGTGGGGCGGTGACAGGGGCCTCCACGGTTCAGCTTCTCGACGTCGATCCCGCGCTCGGCAGTGGGCTGGCGCCCGTTGAACGTGAGCGCGCCCGGGCGGCGCTGGTCGTCAGGGCGATCTCCCGCGGCCCCGGCATCTGGCGGCCACAGGACGAGCTCGAGATCGACGAGAGCGACCTCGGCGTGCTGCTGCTCGAGGGGCTCATGGTCCGCGACGTCGAGATCCTGAAGACGACCTGCGCGGAGCTCATCGGCCCGAGAGACCTGATCCGGCCCTTGGTCGACGTGAACATAGGGGCTCCGGTCCCGTCCGATGTCGTCTGGCATGTCCTCTCGCCGGTTCGCCTGGCGCTGCTCGACCGTTCGGCGGCGGCCGTCGTGGGCCGCTGGCCCGAGCTCATGTCGGCTCTGGTCGGGAGGTCGGTGGGGCGCGCGCAGACAGTCGCCCTCGGGCTTGCGATCAGCTCCATCACCGGGCTCACCCTGCGGCTGCTGGTCCTGCTCTGGCATCTGGCGGACCGCTTCGGCACCGTTACCCCCGACGGGGTGACCGTGCCGGTGCCGCTGACCCACGAGACGCTCGCCCACCTCGTGGGTGCCACCCGCCCCTCCGTCTCCGGAGCGATGAAGGAGCTCCAAAACGGCGGCCAGCTCGCGCGCCGCAGCGGCGCTCCCGGTTACGTCCTGCTCGGCGAGCCGCCGATGCTCAGGACACCGGTCAGCTCCGCAACCCCGGCCTAAGATGACCCGGCGGGGCCGGTAGCTCAGCGGTCAGAGCAGCGGACTCATAATCCGCTGAAGGGGTCCGACCGGGGCCGACGAGCGCGGTCTCAAGCCCACGAATCACCTGCAAATCGGCCGAAATGCGGTTGCGTGCCGTTTGCGCTCGTAGGCGCGTTTCGTGGACCTCGTCGACCATCCGTCGACCATCGATCCGGCCGTATGCCGGCTTACCCTCCGACCCTGATCGTCGGTGGCCAGGAGCATCCGAGATCCGAACGGACGCGAGTCGAGCTCAGCGCCGAGCGCTGGGCCCACATCGTCGATGGGCACCCCGAGCTCGAGACGCACGAGGCCGACGTCTTGCGTGCCGTCGAAGCGCCGACTTCGACGCGCCCGGGCCGAGCTCCCGACGAGCGCTGGCACTACCTCGCCGGTGCCGGCCCCAGCACATGGCTGAAGGTCGTAGTCGTCTTCGACAGCTCGGGCCGCGGACGTATCATCACTGCGTTCCCCCGGCGTAGGAAGCCATGACAGTGACGATCGGTGACATCACCTTCGATCGCGTCGAGTACGACGCCGAGGGAGACGTGCTGTATCTGCACGTCGGCGATCCCTCGGCGGCGGTTGACTTCGACGAGACCCCGGAGGGCCACGGAGTGCGCCTAGACCGCGACGGGAACGTCGTTGGGCTCACGCTCGTCCGGCCGAAACGGGTGTTGGAAAGCAACGGCGACCTCCAGGTCACGCTCCCGGTCGCCAGACAAGTGCCGGCCGAGCAGCTCGCTGAGGCCTTGGCGTAACACCTCCCATGGCTGCTCGGGGCGGCCTCGTTCATCGAGCAGTGAATGGACCGTCCCGATTAGCCCGCCGAGGCTGGCAAGGGGCTGAATCTGCAACTTCTCCCCTGCTAATCCCGGCACCCGCGCGGTGCAAGGGGAGGCAAACCTCGGCGGGCTACGTGCAGGTTTTTCCCGCGCCTCCGCCGGAGCGAGCCATATCCGTGCCACCCGCGGAGCAATGTGGCACGGCCGCACCTGCCACGTCGGCCCCGATCTAGGTGCCCAGCTTCCAGGCGGTGAGGAACTTCCTGGTCAGCTTCTTGGATTTGAGCAAGCGCTTGTCGGCGATGCCGACCGAGACGATCTTCTTCTTGCGGACGACGATCAGCTTGCCCTTGGCGTAGTACCAGGTGTTGCGGCCGATCTTGAGGTGCTTGCCGTGCAGGCCCTTGGCCTTGCTACCGGGGCGCTTGCCCTTGACTGTGAAGCGCTTGCTCGAGGTGAGGATGAGGACGACGCGGCCTTTGATCTTCTTGGCCAGCTTTTTCTTGGCAGCCTTGAGCAGTCGCTTGGTTGGATAGCCGATCCGGAACGAGCCGCCGCCGACCGCGCAGTAGCGGTCGAGGCCCTTGCGCGAGTGGAGGTTGGCGCCCTTGAAGATGGCCCGCTGGGCCTTCTGCTTGCGGCCCAGCCTGGCCGGCCCCAGCGCCTTGCCCGACGCTTTCGCGTCGGTGTTGAGGCAGCCGCCCACGATCAGCCCTCCGCCCCCACCGCCGCCTCCGCCTCCGCCTCCGCTCGGCGTGGTGATGGTGAAGGACCGGGTGGCCGGTGAAGGATCGACGTTCGTGTGGGCGTCAGTCGCCACCACCCGGAGAGTGTGCGGGCCGTCAGCGAGCGGTCCGAGCGTGTCCGTCTGCCCCGGCCCCGAGCACGGACCGAATGGGCCCGAATCGACTGCACACTTGAAGGTCGAGCTTGCCTCGGTCGACGCGAAACCGAACGTCGGTGTGTGATCGCTGGTCGGCCCGGTCGGGCCCGACACGATCGACGTATCGGGCGGGCTGCAGTCCGGCGGGCCCGTGAGCGGGGTGGAGGTGCCGTAGCGCGCCAGGCCGAAGCCGGTGGCCCCGCCCGGGAGCTGGGCAACGCCGCCGACCACGATCTTGCGAGCGGAGTCGAGCGCCACGTCCGTGGGCGCGATAGTCACGCAGCCAGGCTCCTCCGCGCTGGTCAGCTTCCCGTCGCCCGCGAAGGAGGTGTCCAGCGTGCCGTCGGGCATCAGCCGCACGAGGGCGGTGCTTCCGGTCAAGGTCGGGCCGCCGACGTAGCCCGCGACGATGATCTTGCCGGTGACCGGGTCGACGGCCAGGCCGGTGGCCACGGCGTTCGAGCCAAAGCTGATGGTCTGCTGGCCGGTGGTGTTGAAGTTCGTCGCCGGTGTCGAGTCGGTGCTGGTGTCGAGGGTGCCGTCGCTGTTGTAGCGGGCGATCGCGAACTCCTGAACGCTGCCATTGGTGGCGTAGCCGGCGGCGACGATCTTGCCGTCGGGCTGCACAGCGACGTCGTACGCCACGTCGGGAGCTCCGAAGAAGTCGGTCGTCGTCTTGCCGTCGCCGTCGAACGACGTGTCCGCGGTTCCGTCGGTCTTCATGCGGTCGACCTCGAAATCGGTGAGGTTGTTTGTGCTCGAGGTTCCCGCGAGGACGATCTTCTGATCAGAAGGCTGGATCGCGACTGCGGGGGGATCGGGCAGGAAAGCCGCGGCCGGACCGCTCGCGGTGGCGTCACCGAAGTCGACGGTATTGGGGTCGTTGAACGGGGTGTCGAGAACACCGTCCGCCGAATAACGGAACGTCCTCCCCGAAAACGGCGGCGGAGCGGCTAGGCACTCGCCGGTCAGCACGAGCTTGCCGTCGCTCTGGAAAGCGAGCCTGGTTCCCTCTCCTCCGCACCCGGACCCCGTCAGGAACTTCCCGCCCCCGTTAAAGGCCGTGTCAAGCGCGCCGTTTGCGCTCAGGCGAGCCAGCCCCCACACCCCGCCGAGCGATCCGTCCGAGTGGGCCTGGCCCGCCAGGACCAGCTTGCCGCTCGAGGCGATCGCCACGTCGTAGGCAATCTCGGAAGCCGCCGGCGGCCCGCCGAAGTCAACCTGGGCCACGCCGTCGCCACCGAAGGACGGATCCGGCGCCCCGTCCGGGTTCGTCCGGGTGACGATCCACCTGACATCCCCCGACGTGCCGAGATTCGTCCCGACCTCGACGATCCTGCCATCGCCCTGCAAGGCGATCCGACCAGTGAACGTCCCGGCTGTCGAGGCGACAGTCCCGTCGCCCGAAAAGCCCGGGTCGAGGTCGCTGTCGGCAGCCACAGCGGAGCCGGACAGCGCAAGCGCCAGCGCCACCGCAAGGGCCACGACGGCAGTCAGTCGGCGCACAGCCGGTAGCACCTACTCGAAGCTCTCATGAGTAGCGCCGCTGCGCAAACCGACGTACGCGGTTTTCGCGTAGCGGGTGACCCCGACGAGGTGCCGGGACCGCAGAATCGGCTTCTTAAGACACCTGTTTAGCGGCCCGCTCTCGGAGTGAGGCCGCTTGCGGCGCCCGCGCGCACCCGCACGCGCCCTGAAAGCCGCTCCAGCGCTGGCGGCGGGGCCGGTCTGTCCCTCTCGCCTCACGTTGTTCGGCGTCGCTGACCACCCGCCCTCCCCTGCGGGTCGTTCGGGTGGTCAGCGAACGAGGGACAGACCGGGTGGTTGGAGCAGAAGGTCGGTTAGTGCGGGTGCGCGCGGGCGGGGGGCGGGGAAGTGGATGAAGGGGGAAGTGGGAGTCGATCTTTGGCCGGCTGGGGCTGTGGTTGGTGGATGGCTTGTGGGGCTTGGGTTGTCGTCGTGGGGCGGCGGTTTGGCTCATCTCCGTCGCCATCGCGATCACCATCAGCTGGATGGATTTCACCGCGCGCTTGGCATATCCCCATCTCCATCGGAGCCACCATGTGCGGGATGAGGAGCGTCGAGCTTGGCGGAGGCGAGGGGCCGGCGAGGCCGGGGTTTCCGTCCTCCTGGTTGGAACCATCGATGGGTGGCTCGGCTGTGTCTTCGCATTCGGCGTCAGCGTCTGTGCGGCGCGATGGGGAGCGGTTCGCCGCGGCGGCGGACGGGCTTCTCCGGCTTTGTCTGTCAACGACCTACGGAAGCTTGGAAGGTGGTCAGGCAGGCGGCAGGGTTGAGCTCGCGGGGGCCGGCGTTGGGGTTGCGGCACCTGACCATGACAGTGATGCACAGCAGCTGGTGCGAGAAGGGGGGTCCGGTTTCGGTCCCGCGGCACCTATCCGGGGTGATGAGACAAAGCGTCGATCCGGTGGAGCTTCTTAGCGGTGACTAGCGCGACGACTGGGGGTGTTCAGCGGCGCCGGCGGCGCGCGGACGCCGGTGTCGTCAGGGCGTCTGCGCGCGACCTGGAGCTGTTGCGGTTTGTCGGCGAGCAGTACGCGGTAACGCTGCCGCAGCTGGCCAGCTTGATGGGCCGCTCGGAGCACGCGGCGCGCTGGTTGCGGTCGCGCTGGCAGCGCGCCGGCTGGGCGCAGGGGCGGGCGCTGCTGGTCGGGGAGCCGGTGTTCGTCTGGCTGACTCGCCGCGGGCTTAGGGCGGCGGGGCTTCCCTACCGCGCTTGGCGGCCGAGCCCGGGCGGGCTGGCGCACGTTGTGGCCGTCAACGAGGTCCGGATCGAGCTGGCCGAGCGCCGGCCGGAGGCCGGCTGGGTGTGTGAGCGCGAATTGGCGCGCGAGGCGCGGACGGAGTTGGGTGGCTTTGGCGCCCACCGGCCCGACGGCCTCGTGCTCGTGCATGGCGGTGAGGTGGCGGTCGAGGTGGAGCTGACGCTGAAGCGACGGGGCCGGGTGGAGCGGGTGATGCGCGAGCACGTGGCTCGCTATGGGCAGGTGTGGTACTTCGCCCCGCCGCGGCTGAGGCGGGCGCTCGAGGAAGCCGCGGCCGGGTTCCCGGCGGACCGCGTGCGGGTGCTGCCGCTGTTTGGGGAGGAGGGCGCGTGATCGCCGAGCAGCAGGCGCGGTCGAGGGAGGAGGCGAACGAGCGGGCGCTGTTGACGGTGCTCGGGGTGGGCCTGTTTGTGCTGTGTGCTCCGGCGGTCGTGCTCGGCTTCTTGCTGGTGCCGTTGGTGCGGCGGTTCGCCGGCTGGATGGCGGTCGCCGCTGCGGTTGGGCTGCTGGTCACGGTGGTGCTGTGGGGGCGGATCTGGGAACAGATGCGAGCCGCCGGCCAGGCCGTGGGCGATGCCCACGGGCTGCTGTTCCATCTCGACCAGGCTCGGCAGGCCGCCTGGCCGCACGTCCGGGCTTGGTGGTTGCTGGCGCTCGGGGTGGCGCCCGCCTATGCCTGGCTGATAGAGGCGGTACGGCCGAAGCAGGTCGAGGAGTTGCGCGAGCGCGACGAGCAGCGCGCCGAGCGGCGCCGGGCGCGACGTGAGCGTCGCGCCCGCCGCGCGGTCGGGGCGATCGAGCCAGCGAGGCGGGGTCCGGGGTTCGGCTTGGGTCGCCATGTCGGCGGCGAGCGGCTGCTGCCGACCCGGCTGGGGCGGGTGCGGATGCCGCTATCGCGGCTCGAGCGGACCGTGCTCGTGGTCGGCTCGCCGGGATCGGGGAAGACCGAGACGCTGCTGCGGCTCGCCTACGGCGCCGCCTCGGCGAGCGACTGGTGCGTGTTCTGCCTCGACGCCAAGGGCGACCCGCGCACTCAGGAGCGCTTCGCCGCGCTCATGCGCCGAGCGGGCCGGGCACCGCGGCTGTTCCCGACCGAGCCCTACGACGGCTGGCGCGGCTCGCCGCGCGAGCTGGTCAACCGGTTGGTGGAGCTGATCGATTGGGCGCAGGAGGGCGGCGGGACCTACTACCGCGACCTCTCGATCAACCTCATCCGCTATGCCTGCACCGCCCCGCAGGGACCACCGCGAGGCTCGGGCGAGGTGCTCGAGCGGCTCGACCGGCAGCTGCTCGCCAGCATGTGGGCCGGCCACGACATCGCCCGGGAGGTCCTGGCATACCCGGCCCAGAATGTCGACGCTTGCCGGCAGCGCTACGCCGCCTTCTTCCACGCCGTCGGGGGCCAGCTCGAGGGCCAATGGGCGTTCGAGGACACCGACTGCGGCTACCTGCTCTTGAACGAGCTCGGCTACGGCGACGAGACCGGCAAGCTCGCAAGGTTCCTGATCGAGGACTTCAAGCAATACGTCGCCGCCCGCAAACAACGCGGCCAGCCGGTGCTGCTGGTCGTCGACGAGTTCTCCGCGATCGCCGACGGCGAGCGCATGGCCAGGGTCGTCGAGGTCGTCCGCTCTTACGGCGCCAGCATGGTGCTCGCCCCGCAGGCCTACGAGGGCATGGGCGGCGACCAGGCCGCCGCCCGGATCCTCAACGCCGCCCACACCATCTTCCTCCACCAGGTCCCCGAGCCGGAGCCGATCGTCAGGGCCGCCGGCACCCGCATGGCGATCGAGCAGTCCGTCCATTACGACGCCGGCAGATCGCTCGACACCGGCTCCGCACGCGAGCAGCACCAGCACAAGGCGGCGCCCAACGAAGTCCGCCAGCTCCCGCCCGGAATGTGCTTCGCCATCGGATCCGGCAGGGCCCAAAAGGTCCAAGTCGCTCCGACCGGCGACGAGGGCCGCGCTCCCGGGGGTGCCCGGCGGTGAGTCCCCGTCACCGAGCTGACGCGGCGGAAGAGCGAGGGGCTGTCGACGGGAGGAGTCAGGCGACCCCGGCGCTTACCCCCAAGGAGATTGCCGTGCTCGAGCGCTTGTCCTCCGATGCCATCTACCGGGCGATTCAGTCGGGCGACCTGCCCGCGCGCAAGGTGTGCGGCCGGCTGCGCGTCGACCGCGCCGACTACGAGGCGTGGAAGGAGCGCCACCGGGTCCGACCGGCAGCCAAAGGCCCGATGTTCGTCCCAACGGTCGCCCAGGTTGCTGTCCGGGGCGCGGATAGCTTCCTCGACGAGCTGCTTGAGATCGAGGAGAGGAGCCACCATGGGACCTAAGAAGCTGAAGCTGCAGAACGGCGAGGTGCGGTGGGAGATCCGCTTCAACGACGCCGGCCGCGGGTCGCCGTACCGACGGAGGCGCTTCGAGCGCCGAGAGGACGCACAGACCTTCCTGGACGACATCCGCCGGCGCCGTCGGCTTGGTGAGCTTGCCGAGGCGGAGTGGGCACGGCGCACGGTACGGCAGCTCGCGCTCGACTGGTGGGAGCTGTACGCGGTGCCGAACCTGTCGCCGCGCACGCTGCGCGACTACCGCAAGCTGCTCGACCGCCACATCGTGCCGCGCCTCGGCGGACACCGGCTGCGGGACGTGAGCGTCGGGGTCGTCGACGACTTCAAGGCCCGGCTGCTCGCCGCGGGTGTCGGCGACTCGCAGACCCGCCAGGCCCTCGCGGTTCTCTCGGCGATGTTCACGTACGCCGAGCGGCGTGATCGCATAACTCGGAACCCGGTCAGGCTCGTGAAGAAGCCCTCAAGCCGGCGCAAGCGCGCCGTGGTCTGCCTGCCTCCACGCGACGTCGAACTGGCCCGGGCCCGACTGGTGGCGGAAGGTCGCTACGGCGACGCAGCTCTGGTCTGTCTCCTCGCCTACGCCGGGCCGCGGCCCCAGGAGGCGCTCGCGATCGAGTGGCGGCACGTGCGCGAGCGGACGCTTCTGTTCGAGCAGAAGAACCTCGACGGTGAGCTGGTCGCTGGCCAGAAGACGGCTCGTCCGCCTCGCACGACGCCGCTGTGGGCGCCGCTGCGCGACGACCTGATCGTCTGGCAGCTTCGCTGCGGAAGCCGGGAGGGCCTCGTCTTCCCCAATTACAAGGGCGAGCCCTGGACCGAGACGGACTGGGGCAACTGGGCCGTCCGGGTCTGGCACCCGCTCAGAGAGGAGCTTGGCGTCAGCGAGCCGCCCTACGGGCTGCGCCACGCCTATGCCTCCCTGCGGATCAGGGAAGGCGCGTCGATCCCCGAGCTTGCCGAAGAGCTTGGGCACAGCCCGCAGATGACGCTCGGCACCTACGCGCACGTCATCGACGAGCTCCGCGGCGCGGAGCGGCGACCGGCCCCGGAGGAGATCTCGCGAGCGCGGGCACAGGTGGCCGAGTACGCGAGCCTCGGCGGAGCAACGTCGGTGCCGGAAACGGGCATCGAGTCACACCGATAGCGCGCGGCACAACCCCGTCTCGCGATGCCGTTCCCCAAGATCGCACAGCCGCTGCCCCGCGCCGGCGACGCTCACGCAAGCGGCGAGAAGTGGGACGGGTGGATCCTCGCGGCGCGCGGACACGGCCCCGAGTGGGCGCGCGTGTTCCGTGCAGGTCTCGACGACCGAGAACGCATCTGGAGTGCGATCGCGGCCGCGATCATCGACGCGCCGGTCACCGCGATTCGCGATCGCCCACCGCACGGCGTTGTCTGCGGCGTGGAGGTGACCGTGACGATCAACGACCGGACCGCGCCCATCGCGACCTCGTGGCACTACCCCGACGAACAGGCGGCGCCTCGTCTCGTCACCGCCTACCCAAGCGCCTAACATGGACCCGTGGCCGTAGTCCGCGAGATCACCGCCTTTGATCGGGTTGAGTTGACCGAACGGGTCGACGACGCCCCCGCCGGCGCCCGCGGCGCCGTGCTTGAGCTGCGCGAGGGCGGCACCGCCATGGTCGAGATCACCGGTCCAAAGCTGGACCCGGCCGCCAGGATCGTCTTCGTCCCGCTCAAGAAGCTCCGGCGCGTCGGCGGATAGCCAGGACGTCGGGAGCCTCGTCGCCGGCTACCTCAGCGACGGGGCGGCGGGGGGTGAACGCCCGCCGCGGCCCGTCCCAAGAGGCGGCGCAGACCCACGGCGGCGGGGCTCGTAGGATGGGGTAAATGCGGAACCTCGTCGACCATCCGTCGACCATCGAACGGGTTGGAGGGCGAGAATTCCGCTCTAGGGCCGGTAGCTCAGCGGTCAGAGCAGCGGACTCATAATCCGTCGGTCGGTGGTTCGAATCCACCCCGGCCCATCACCCAGAGTCTCCTGGGGACCCCGCGGCGCGGAGCGCCTCGTCGCGGTCTAGGAAGTCCTCCTGGCTTGTAACCAGGCCGCGCCTGAAGGTGAAGAGCTGGAAGACGGGCTCGCTCACGGCCACGCCGCTGCCCGATCCGCGTCCGCTCTGCGTGGTCGTGACCAGCGCCTTGTCGCCGAAGTCGAGGATCTCCACGGGATCCCAGTGGATGTCGTCGAAGGCGTCGAGCCAGAGTCGCCAGAAGCGCCGGTAGCCGTCGTGCCCCCGATAGACGGTCTCCATGTCCGGCGGCAGGAGGTCGGCGCTGGGGTGGTACTCGTAGGCCGCGGGATCGTTGAAGGTGAGGACGAGCTCGAAGTCGCGCCGGTTGGCTGCCGCGTAGGCCCGGCTCATCGTGCGCGCGAGGAGCGCCCGGCGGACGCGCGACCCGGGTGGAAGGCGCTGAAACCAGGCGCTGAGCGAGCGGAAGGGGGCGGGGAAACGGACGCGGACGTGCTCGTCCAGCGAGCGGCGCCCGGCCGCTCGACCGCTCGGGGGCCGAAGCGCGAGCCGCGTTCCGCGCAGGGTGTCTTGGTCGGCCCGCGGCATCCCTCGGAGTATCGCGCCGGCCGGGCCCGAATCAACCGAGGCCGGCGGCAACGTCGTGGACCGCCGCCACCAGGGCCTGCGTCGACGGCCGGGCGGCGTCCGCGGCGCGCGTGACCGCGAAGATGGCCCGGCTCGTCGAGCCGCCCTCGATCGCGCGTACCGCCACTCCCGTGTGACGGTGTGGCAGAACCAGGTCCGGCAGCAGCGCCACGGCGAGGCCGCGGCCCACGAGCGCCAGGCCAACCGAGGCGTCGTTCATGCGGTGGCGGATGTCGGGGTCGAAGCCGCCGTGCTCGCGGCAGGTTCGCTGGGTCATCTCCTCCCAGGCCATGCCGGGATGGCTGCTCACCCAGGTCTCGCCCGCGAGCTCGGCCAGCGGCACCGCCTCGTCGTGCCGTCGCGCCACGGGGTGGCGAACGGGGAGGGCGACGTTGACCGGGTCATGCACGAGCTCGTGGCGGACCAGGTCCGCGGCGACGCGCCAGGGCTGGTGCTGCCATTCGTCGGCGAGCACCAGATCGAGGTCGCCCAGGGCCAGAGCGGGGAGCGCCTCCTCGGGCTCGGCCTCGATCAGCTCGCAGCGGAGCCGGGGCGCGGTCCGGGCGAGCGACTCGATCGCGGGCGCCGCGAGTCGCAGCGAGGCGGACTGGAACGATGCGATGCGGCCGCGGCCCGACACGGTGCCGGCCGCCGCCGCAAGATCCGCCTCGGCGAGCGCGGCGCGCTCGAGCAGGGCGTCGGCGTGCTCGACGAGGGTCAGCGCGGGGTCGGTGAGCCTGACGCCCCGGCCGGCGCGCTCGAGCAGCGGCACGCCGGCCTCGCGCTCAAGGATCGCGAGCTGCTGTGACACCGCGGACGGGGTGAACTGGAGCGCCTCCGCCACCGCCGCGATCGTGCCGCGTTCGTTGAGCTCGCGCAGGAGCCGCAGCCGGCGGAGGTCGAGCATACGTAAGGAACGCTACCGAATTTCCCGCACAAATCGGAATGGACGCTGAAGGACGCGCAAGGCAGGATCCGCGGTCATGCGCTCCTCCGGAACGCTCATGTGCCTCGGGTCCGGCGCCGCCTTCGGCGCGATGGCGATCTTCGGCAAGCTCGCCTATGCCGAGGGCGCGACCGTCGGCACGCTGCTGGCCGCTCGCTTCGCACTGGCCGCGGCGGGCTTCTGGGCCCTGCTGCTCGCCACGGGCGGCGCGCGCGAGCTCCGCCGCCTCAGCGGGCGCGACGCCCGCATCGCCCTCGGACTGGGCGTATGCGGCTACGCGGTCCAGGCCGGCTGCTACTTCGCGGCGCTCGAGCGGATCCACGCCTCGCTCCTGTCGCTGCTGCTCTACACCTTCCCGGCAATCGTGGCCGCGGCGGCGGTGCTGCTCGGCCGCGAGCGGCTCGACCGGCGGCGCGTCACTGCGCTGGCGCTCGCTTCCGCGGGGCTGGTGCTGGTGGTGGCGGCCCGCGGCACCGGCGCCGTCGACTCGGTCGGCGTGGCGCTCGGCCTGGCGGCGGCTCTCGTCTACAGCGCCTACATCCTCGTGAGCCAGGGCGTTGCGGAGCGGGTGCCGGCGATCCTGCTCTCCGCGCTCGTCTGCAGCGGCGCGGCGGTCAGCCTCACGCTGGGCTCGGCGCTGCTCGGCCAGCTCCGCCCGGGCGACGTGACCGTCGCCGGCTGGGGCTGGCTGGCCTGCATCGCCGGGGTCTCGACGGTCTCGGCGATCGCCCTGTTCTTCGCCGGCCTGAGGCGGGCCGGCCCGACCTCGGCCTCGATCCTCGCCACCGTCGAGCCCGTGGTGACGGTGGTGCTCGCCTTCCTCGTGTTCGGCGAGACCCTGGGAGCCGTCCAGCTCGTGGGCGGCGCACTGGTGCTGAGCGCGGTTCCCGTTCTGCTCGGTCGCTACCCGGGGTTGCACGCGCGCCGGGCATTTGGGAGGGTCGCCCTAGTACCCCGACGTTAGGACTTGCGGATGGCCCGCTCCGACCCTGGACCCCGGAGTGAGGACAAGGCACAAACGCCGAGCGTTGCCTCACGCATGGGGCACTGGAGCGCCAATCACCGGAAG
>DASXBA010000053.1:0-18464 GCA_036406475.1 Thermoleophilaceae bacterium
GAACCCGGGGCGGCGCCCTGTCAGGGAGCTGACCGGCCAGAACTGGGTTCCGGTCCTCGTGACCGACGACGGCGAACTGATCCGCGAGTCGCAGGCGATCGTCGACTGGGCCCGGGACAACCCCGCCGCCGGCGCGGACAAGACAAGTTCGATTTGAGGGACATTGCGGGCTGCCTGGGCGTCGCTAGCGTCATGCGCTTGTGGCTCGGCGCGGCGACTACCTGATCTCCACCGATCCTGAGCGGCTCGACCTCGAGCTCGTGCACTGGTTCCTGTCCGAGGAGGCGTACTGGTCTCCGGGCGTGCCCCGCGACCTGGTCGAGCGCTCGATCGAGCACTCGCTCAACTTCGGGCTGTACCACGGCGACGACCAGGTCGGCTTCGCGCGCGTCGTAACCGACTACGCGACCTTCGCCTGGGTGGCGGACGTGTTCGTGCTGGAGGCCCACCGCGGGCAGGGCCTCGGCAAGTGGCTCATGCGGACCGTCGCCGAACATCCCGAGCTGCGCACGCTGAGGCGATGGCTGCTCGCGACGGTCGACGCCCACGGTCTCTATCGCCCGCTCGGCTTCAAGGGCCTGGGCAACCACCCGCGGTTCATGGTGATCGAGTGATCTGGGCCGCCCTTGCCACGGTCTACATCGTCTGGGGCTCCACCTACCTCGCGATCCGGGTGATGGTCGAGACGATGCCGCCGCTCTTGGCGGCCGGCGTCCGTTTCGCCATCGCCGGGGCCGTGTTCATCGCCGTGCTCGCCGCCAAGGACGGCGTCCGACGCGTGCGCATCGGCCGCCGCGAGCTCGGCGGTGCCGCGCTGATGGGCCTGCTCCTGCCATTCGGCGGGAACGGGCTCGTGACCGTCGGCGAGCAGGTCGTGCCGTCGGGCATGGCCGCGCTGATCATCGGCTCGGTGCCGCTATGGGTGATCCTGCTCCGCAGCGCCCACCGCGACCGGCCGCCATCCGCCACGTTCGCCGGCGTGCTCGTCGGCTTCACGGGCCTGGCGATCCTCGTGCTGCCGGGCCACCGCCCGGGTGGTGCGCCGCTCTGGGGCGTGCTCGTCTGCGTGGCGGCGGCCGTGTCCTGGGCGACCGGCTCCTTCTACGCCCGCCGGCTCCCGCTGCCCGACGACGCCTTCGCCTCCACCGCCTGGCAGATGCTGCTCGGCGGGGCGATGATGGTCGCGGTCGGCCTCGTGGCCGGCGAGGGCGGCGACGTCCATCCCGGCCGCTTCTCGCTCGACTCGGTCCTCGCGCTGATCTACCTGATCACGATCGGAGGCCTGCTCGCATATACCGCCTACAACTGGCTCCTGAAGAACGCCCCGATCTCGACGGTCGCCACCTACGCGTACGTGAACCCGGTGATCGCGATCGTGCTCGGCTGGGCGATCCTCTCCGAGGAGGTCACGTCCACGGTCATCGTGGGCGCGACGGCGATCGTGCTGTCGGTGGCGGCGGTGGTGCGGACGGAGTCGGCGCCTACTCCGGCCAGGACGCGTCGCCGGTTGTCGCTCCGCGAAGCACCTTGAGGATCAGCAGCGCGCACTTGCGGCGCGTGGGGGAGATGTCGATGCCGAGATGGTCGATGGCCCAGTCGGCCGACAGCTGAGCCGCCTCGTCGACGTCCATCCCGACCAGTTCCTCGGTCGCGATCGAGGCGGAGGCCTGCGAGATCGCGCAGCCCTGGCCGTGGAAGCGGAGGTCCGCGATCTTCCCGTCCTCGACCTTGATGTGCACCCCGAGCTCGTCGCCGCAGAGCGGGTTGTGATCGTGGAACTCGAGGTCGTGCGGCTCGAGCGTCCCGTAGTTGTGGGGGTTCTTGTAGTGCTCCAGGATGTAGTCGCGGTAGAGGGCGTCCATTGGCTAGTCGCTAGTCGCTAGGCCGAAGACTTCGCGCGCCTTCTGCAGCGCGTTCACCAGGTGGTCTACGTCTTCTCGTGTGTTGTAGACGTGGAACGAGGCACGCGCCGTGGCCGGCACGCCCAGCATGCGCATCAGCGGCATCGCGCAGTGGTGGCCGGCTCGGATGCAGACCGCCTCGCGGTCGCACAGCTCGGCGATGTCGTGCGGGTGCATGCCCTCGATCTCGAACGAGACGACCCCGCCGCGGCGCTCCGGGTCGGGCGGGCCGAAGAGGCGGATACCGTCGACCTCGGGCAGGCGCTCGAGCGCGTACGCGGTGAGGTCCTTCTCGTGGGCGCGGACGTTGTCCATGCCGAGCTCCGACAGGTAGTCGATGGCCGCGCCCAGGCCGACTCCCTCGGCGACCGGGGACGTGCCCGCCTCGAACTTCCAGGGCAGCTCGTTCCAGGTGGAGGACTCGAGCTCGACCTTGCCGATCATGTCGCCGCCGGCGAGGAACGGCCGCATCTCGAGCAGCAGCTCGTGGTGGCCGTGGAGGACGCCGATGCCGGTTGGGCCGAGGGCCTTGTGGCCCGTCCAGGCGTAGAAGTCCGGGTCGATCTCGCGCAGGTCGAGCGGCAGTTGCGGCACGGCCTGGGAGCCGTCCACGAGCGTCACGGCTCCGGCGGCCCGTGCCCGGCGCACGATGTCGGTCACCGGGTTGAGCGTGCCGAGCACGTTCGAGATATGGGCAACCGCGACGAGCTTGACGCGCCCCTCGTCCAGGATCGAGTCGAGCTCGTCGAGCGAGAGCTCGCCGGAATCCGACACCGACAGGTAGCGCAGCCTGGCGCCGCGCTCCTGGCAGAGGAGCTGCCAGGGCACGATGTTCGAGTGGTGCTCCATGTGGGTGATGAGCACCTCGTCGCCGGGGCCGACGTTCTCCCGCCCCCACGCGTAGGCCACCAGGTTGATGGCCTCGGTGGCGTTCTTCGTGAAGATCGTGTCGGGCGTGTCCCAGCCGACGAAGGCGGCCACGCGCTGGCGCGCGTTCTCGAACATCTCGGTGGCCTCGCGAGCGAGCGAGTAGACGCCGCGGTGGATGTTCGCGTTGTGGCGCTCGTAGTAGTCCTCGACCGCCTCGATCACCTGCCGCGGCTTCTGCGAGGTCGCTGCGGAGTCGAGGTAGGTGAGCGGCTTGCCGTCGATCTCCCGCGCGAGGACCGGGAAGTCGGCTCGGATGTCGACCGCGACTGACATCAGGAGCGCTCGCCGATGAACTCCTTGACCTGCTCCTCGGCGCCGCGGAGCTTGTCGGCGATGCGCCGGCGCACCAGCTCCTCGAGGCCCGGGTCCTCGAGTCGCTGGACGACCTCCTCGAAGTAGCCCTCGACGAGGACGCGAACCGCCTCGGAGCGCGAGACCCCGCGGGTCATCATGTAGAAGATCTGCTCCTCGTCGAGCTCGCCCACGGTCCCGCCGTGGGAGGCGGAGACGTTGTCGGTCTTGACGATCAGCGACGGGATCGCGTCGCTCTTGGCCTTGGGCGAGAGCAGCATCGAGTGCGTCTGGAGGTAGGTGTGCGTCTCCTGCGCGCGCGGGACGATCTCGATCAGTCCCTCGTAGGAGGAACGCGACTCGCCGGTCAGAGCCCCCTTCCAGACCGTGTCGCCCGTGGTGTGGCCGGCCTCGTGCTTGTCGGTCGTGAAGAGGTCGAGGTGCTCCTCGCGCTCGGTGAAGTACATGCCGGTGTGGCGCATGTCCGAGCCTTCCTCGGCGGTGATGATGTCGAGGCGCTGCTTGGTCAGGTGGCCGCCCAGGTGCACGGGCACCCACTTGACCCGGGCGTCGCGGCGGATCTCGACGCGCTTGGTCGAGATGTCGTAGACCTCGCCGTCGCCCCAGTCCTGGTAGTGGGCGAGGTCGACCTGGGCGCCGGGATGCGCGTACAGATCGAAGCCGCCCGCGTGCAGCGCCTGGCCCTCGAGGTCGGGCGCCAGGCAGTACTCGCGCAGCTTGCACTCGCCGAACTCGCCCACCACAGCCAGCGTGTGCGCGTACTGCGCGGTGCCGGGCTCGTCGATCAGCCAGACGATCTGGATGGGCTTGTCGAGCTGGACGTTCTTCGGCACGTGGACGAAGGCGCCGCCCGTCCAGAAGGCCGCGCTCGCGGCCGCGAACTTGCCCTCGTCGTAGGGCAGCCGCTTGCCGAAGTGCTCCTGCACCAGGTCCGGGTGCTCCTCGATCGCCTGCTCGAGCGAGCTGAGCACGATCCGGTCGTCGCTCGCGTGCGTGTAGACGACGCTGGCGCCGCGCTGCACGAGCAGGCCGGCGTGTTCCTCGTCGCCGAGGTGCTCGCGGATGATCTCCGGGAGCTCGTCGAGCGCCTCGTAGCGGCGCGGCTCGAGCTCGTCGAGCTGGAGCTTGCGGACGTCCGTGGTCCAGAAGCCCGAGCGTCGCCAGCGCGGCAGCGGCTCGCGCTCGAAGACCTCGAGGGCGGCCTTGCGGCGGTCTTCGATCGAGCTAGCCGGCAGCGCTGCCCACCTCCTCGCGGACCCATTCGTAGCCCTTCTCCTCGAGCTCGTCGGCCAGCTCGGCGCCGCCCTCGCGGACGATGCGGCCGTCGAGCATGATGTGGACGAACTCGGGGTGGACGTAGCCGAGGATGCGCGTGTAGTGGGTGATGATCAGGAAGCCGCGCTCGGGGCCGGTCATCGCGTTGACGCCGTCCGCGACGATCCGCAGGGCGTCGATGTCGAGGCCGGAGTCGGTCTCGTCCAGCACGGCGAAGTCCGGCTGGAGCATCGCGAGCTGGAGGATCTCGGCGCGCTTCTTCTCGCCGCCGGAGAAGCCCTCGTTGAGGTAGCGGCTCGTGAAGTCGCGGCTGATCTTCAGGAGCTCCATGTTCTCGCCCAGCAGCTGTCCGAACTCCTTGACCTTGATCGGCTCCTCGCGCCTCGCGTTCACGGCCATGCGCAGGAAGTTCGCCACCGAGACGCCCGGGATGGTCGCCGGGTACTGGAAGGCCATGAAGAGCCCGGCGCGGGCGCGCTCGTCGGGATCGGCCTCCGAGAGGTCCTCGCCATTCAGGAGGATCTTGCCCTCGGTGACCTCGTACTGGGGGTTGCCCATGAGGGTGTTGGCGAGCGTCGACTTGCCGGAGCCGTTGGGCCCCATCAGGGCGTGGGTCTGACCCTTCTTCACGACGAGGTCGACGCCGTGGAGGATCTCCCGCTCCTCCGTGCGGACGTGCAGGTTCTGGATCTCGAGGCTCATGCAGTGGTTACCTCCGCGGGGCCTCCGGCCCCGCGTCTCGATTTCGTAGTTCGGCCTCCGGCCTCTCTTGATCGGTCCGGCTCCGCCGGACCTTTCTTGCGTACCGGCCGAGCGAGGTCGGCCAGGGTCATGTCGTTCAGCGTTCGGACGATGGAGCCCTGAACGCGGGTCCAGAGAAGCTTGGTCGGGCACGGCTCTTCGCCGTCCCGGATGCAGACGAGTTGGCCGTCCGCGTCGGCGCTGATGCACTCGATTGGGGCGATCTCGCCCTCGAGTGCTTCCACGATCTCGGCCATGGTGATCTCCGTTGCCGGGCGCAGCAGCGAGTAGCCGCCGTGCGCGCCCCGCCGCGACTCGACGAGCTCGGCCTTGCGCAGCCGCTGCACGAGGTGCTCGAGGTAGGCGAGCGGCAGCCCCTCGGCGTCCGCGATCGATCCGAGCGAGATCGGCTCGTCGCCGTTTCGGCGCGCCAGGTGGGCCATCACCCGGATGCCGTACTCGGCTTTGGTGGAGAACATCATCCGACCCGAAATCCTACCTAGCGGGTCGGAGAAGAAATCCTCCGCTGCTCGCCTACTCGCGCTCCAGCAGCTTCAGATCGTGGGCCAGCCGCTCCGGGGTGGCCTGCGCGCCCGGGTAGCCGATCCGCTGGTAGCCGCGCTTGTCCACGAGCGTCACTCGAGCCAGGTGCTCCTGGTTCTTCGTCTGCGGCTGGATCCCGAACCGCTTCCACAGCGGGGAGAGCTGCGCCCGCGTGCCCAGCACGAAGTGGAGGCGTCCGAGCGCGTGCTGCTTCGAGAGGAAGGCCTGGGCGCTGTCGTCGGTGTCGTTGGGCGGATCGACCGAGATCGCGATGGCCGGAACGTCGTGGCCCAGGTCGTCGAGCGCTCCGCGGATCGTCTGGGCCTGCGCCGGACAGGTGTTCTGGCAATGCGTGTAGAGGAACGAGACGACCACCGGCTTGCCGCGGAACGAGCTCATCGAGATCGGCTTGCCGTACTCGTCCTTGAGATCGAACGCGGGCGCCTTGACGCCTTTCGGCATCAGCGCCCCTTCGAACTTCGAGGACGCGGTCTCGCCGGCGGAGTCGCTGCCGCCCTGAGCCGCGAGGACCGCCGCCCCGAGGGCGAAGACGGCGACGAGGACGAGGGCGATCAGAACTCGCGGGTTCACCCCGCGCAGGTTAGGGCTCGACCAGCCCGCGGCGGATCGCGTAGCGCACGAGCTCCACGCGGTCGCGCATGTCCAGCTTCGAGAGGACGTTGGCGCGGTGCGATTCCACCGTCTTCTCCGCCAGGCCCAGCGTGTCGGCGATCTGCCTGTTGGTGTACGCCTCGGCCACCAGCTTCACGACCTCGATCTCGCGCGGCGTGAGCGGGTCGCCGGGCTCGCGGCCGCCGTCGAGCCACTCGCTCATGAGGGCGCGCTGGGCGTCGTCGGAGAGGAAGGTGCGGCCGTCGGCGACCGTGCGGACCGCGTCGATCAGGTCGGTGTCGGCAGCCCGCTTGAGCACGTAGCCGGCGGCGCCGGCCTCGAGGCCCTCGAAGAAGTAGCGCTCGTCGTCGTGCATCGACAGCAGCAGCACGCGCGTGTCGGGGCAGTGCGAGCGCACCTCCGACGCGGCCTGGAGGCCGGTCATGCGCGGCATCGACACGTCGAGCACCGCCACGTCGGGGCGCTCGTTCTGGGCGAGCGACAGGGCGCCGACACCGTCCTCGGCCTCGCCGACCACCTCGATGTCGGGCTGGCGGTCGAGCAGCATGCGCAGGCCGGAGCGCACGATGCCATGGTCGTCTGCGATCAGGACGCGGATCACGGGATCCTCAGGCTCACGGTGGTTCCGCTGCCGGGCGAGCTGCGGACGTCGAGCTCGCCGCCGACGAGGCGCGCCCGCTCGGCCATCCCCTCCAGGCCGAGCCTGCCGCCGCGGGTCGGCGGAACGCGCGGGTGGGCCGGGTCGAAGCCGACACCGTCGTCGCTCACCCGCAGCTCGGTGCCCTCGGCGGTCACGGACAGCTGGACCTCCACGCGGTTCGCTTCCGCGTGGCGGCCGGCGTTGTTGAGCGCCTCCTGGGCGATGCGGTAGATCGCCGTCTGCACGTCCTCCTCGAGCTCGGCGGGATTGCCATCCACGTCCATGTGGGTCGCCACGCCGGTCTGGGCGCCAAAGCGGGTGAGCTGCGCGTCGATCGCAGCCGCGAGGCCGTGATCGTCGAGGGCCGTCGGGCGCAGCTGGCGGGCCAGGCTGAGGAGCTCCTCCATAGCCTCGCCGGCAAGCTTCTTGAGCTCCGCGACCTCCTCGCTGCGCTCCGGTGGAGCGTCCTGCGCCAGCGCCTCGAGCCGAAGAAGCATCGCGGTGAGGGCCTGGTTGACCTCGTCGTGCAGGTCGCGCGCCAGCCGCCGCCGCTCCTCCTCCTGCGCGCGCAGCACGGCCTGGCCGCGCCGGCGCCGCTCCGCCTCGATGCCGGTCAGAAGCCGCTTGAACGACTGCCCCAGCCGGTCGATCTCCTCGACCGGATCACCCTCGAGCTCGAGCGTGGTCGGCTGCGCCGGGTCGATCCGCTCGATGCGCTCGATCAGCCCCTCGAGCGGCTGGAAGCGCCGCTGGAGCATCCACATGTTCACGCAGAGGGTGAGGACGATCGCCAGCGCGAGGATCAGGAACTGCCAGCGCTGGTGCTGAATCGACAGGTCGAGACCTGCTGCCAGGCTCGCGCCCGCGAGGGCCAGGGCGACGAGGACCACGTTGGCAGCCACGATCTGGCCGATCAGCGAGTCGTCGCGGCGCTGCATCCTGGGTCTCTGAAAGTGCATCGTCATCGGGGCCCTCGCGAAGAATGGGGTCCACACCCCATATCGGCATGTCCCGGCCATGACGACAATTCGGACCAGAAGCTTCGAACGAGCTTCCGCCACAGCAACAGGTCTGGGTCTTCACCGGGGCGTCCGAAAGGGCGCCCCGGTACCTTTTGGGGGCAGCCTCACAACTGCGCTCGAGGGCGCTACACTTTCTGAAGTAATGGCGAAGAACGCTCCAGACGTAATCCGCGAGATCAAGGAGCAGATCAGCGAGGTGGACCCGCGCGAGGTCCACGATCTGCTCGGCAACGGAAACGGCAACGGGACCGTGATCGTCGACGTGCGCGAGCAGAACGAATGGGACGAGTCCCACATCCCGGGCGCCATCCACGGTCCCCGCAGCTACCTGGAGACCCGAATCGAGGGCGCGGCCCCGGACAAGTCCGATCGCGTGATCCTCTACTGCGCGTCCGGCAACCGCTCCGCCTGGGCCGCCGACGCGCTCCACAAGGTCCTCGGCTACGAGAACGTCGAGCACATGAAGGGCGGGATCACGCTCTGGAAGGACCGCGGCTACGAGGTCGAGTATCCGCCCTCGCTCAAGCCCGAGCAGCGCGAGCGCTACTCCCGCCACCTGCTGATCCCGGAGATCGGTCTCGAGGGCCAGATGAAGCTGCTCGAGTCGAAGGTGCTGCTGCTGGGCGCAGGCGGGCTCGGCTCCCCGGCCGCTCTCTACCTCGCGGCGGCGGGCGTGGGGACGCTCGGCATCGTCGACAACGACGTGGTCGACCTATCGAACCTCCAGCGCCAGGTTGCGCACTCGAACGACCGGGTGGGCGTCCCCAAGACCGATTCGGCCGAGATCGCGGTTCGCGAGATCAATCCGGACGTGAACGTCGAGAAGTATCAGGTGCGCCTGGGCGCGGACAACATCATGGAGATCATCGAGGGCTACGACGTGGTCGTCGACGGTCTCGACAACTTCCCCACGCGCTATCTCCTGAACGACGCCTCGGTGCGGCTTCAGATCCCGGTGGTGTCGGCCTCGATCCTCGGCTTCGAGGGCCAGCTCTCCGTCTTCAAGCCCTACGACGGCCCCTGCTACCGCTGCCTCTACCCGACTCCGCCCCCGGCGGAGCTCGCCCCGTCCTGCGGCGCCGCCGGCGTTCTCGGCGTGCTGCCCGGTGTGATGGGCCTGCTCCAGTCGGTCGAGGTGATCAAGCTCGTGACCGGCGCCGGCGACACGCTCAACGGCCGGCTGCTCCTCTACGACGCCCTCGGCGCGACGTTCACCGAGCTCAAGGTCCGCCGCGATCCGGACTGCCCGATCTGCTCGCGCGACCCGGGCGAGATCTCGGACGACGAGATGGGCGTCTTCCCGGACTACGAGCTGTTCTGCGCCGGCGCTGGCTAGGCTCTCCGGCCCGTGAGTACCGTCAAGATTCCGCCGGTCCTCCGGTCCTCCACCGGAGGCGCCAAGGAGGTCGAGGCCGAGGGCCAGACCGTCGGCGACGTCCTTCGTTCGCTCGCCGACCAGCACCCGGCCACGCAGAGTCAGCTCTTCTCGGAGGAGGGCGAGCTCAACCGCTACGTGAACGTCTACTTGAACGACGAGGACGTGCGCGTGCTGGACGGGTTGGGCACGACGGTCGGCGCGGGCGACACGCTCGTGATCCTGCCGGCGATGGCCGGCGGCTAGCTCCAGCCGTCCCAGCTCATCAGCGCCGGCTCCGGATCGATCGGCCGGCCGCGGGAGTGGATCTCGAAGTGGAGGTGGCAGCCGACCGTGCGAGCGTTGCCGGTCGCGCCGACCCGGCCGACCCGCCGGCCGGTGCGGACCCTGGCGCCGCGGCGGAGCTTCGAGCGGTGGGCCAGGTGCGCGTACCAGTAGTCGCGGTGTGAGGCGCGGCCGTGGATGATCACGAGGTTGCCGTAGAGCACCGGGTCGTAGACGTTCTTCTTGACGCGGCCGCCGCGGGCGGCGGCCACCGGGGTGCCGCAGGCGGCGACCACGTCGAAGCCCTCGTGCGTGCGGCCGCCCGAGCGCGGGGCCCCGAAGCGCCCGATGGCGCCCCGGAACGAATGCGGGCCCCGGACGGGGTAGAAGTGGCCGTGCAGGACGAACGAGCCTGCCCGGCGCGCCCGGCCCGCGACGGGCCCGATCGTGACCCGGTAGCGGCCGTCCCGGGCGGAGTGGCCGCGCGAGGTGAGCCCGTCCCAGCGGACCTTCTGGAGCCTGCCCGGCGCTGCGCGGCGGACAACGAAGCTGCGGACCGCGCGGCGGCGAACGATCCGCACGCGCAGGTCGAGCGGCCCCGCGGCGGCGAAGCGAAAGCGGATCCGCACAGGGCGGGCGTCGAAGAACGCGTGGGCGGGCGTGATCCGATGCGCGGTCAGGTGGAAGTCGGGCGGAAGCGCGGCGATCACGTGGCGAGCAGATGGGTCACACGGGGAGTCTCGCCGTTCGCGAGCAGCTCGTACGCCCGCTCCTGGAGGCGCTGGTCGGCGATCGTGACGCGCTCGTGCTGGCGCAGGTGCTCCTCCCACGAGGGCACGATGAAGGTCTCGACGAAGTGGTCGGCCCCCGCGACGTCCTGGAACAGCGACCAGCGGCTGGCGCCCGAGCGGCGGCGGACGCGCCCGACGGCCTGCATCGCCTCGCGGAACTTCTCGTGGTTCTCGGGCGGCACCTGGTAGTCGACGGTGACCAGCACGGGCGCAGCCCCGGGATCGCGATCGAGGGTGAGCTGCGGCTCGACCCAGTGCCCGGACGGGCGCAGGTCCAGGTCCTCGCCCGAGCGGATCCGGTAGCGCGGCACAGCCACCAGCCCGACCATCAGGCCTCCGGCCACGACGAGGAAGGCGAGGTCGGTCCCGGTGGCGTCGGCCACCACTCCCCATAGGACCGCGCCGCCCGCCTGGCCGCCATGGAAGACGAGCAGGAACACCGCCATCCCGCGGGCGCCGACCCACGACGGGAGGATCGTCTGCGCGGACCCCATCAGCACCCCGAGCGTCAACACCCAGGCGATGCCGGCCACCACCAGCAGCGCGAGCACCGGGGCCACAACGTTGAACGTCGCGAGACCGACGCACGCGGCCGCGAAGCCGGCGGTGGCGAGAGACACGACCGCGTCGGCAGAACGGCGTGCCCTGAGGCTCGGCAGGATCGCTGCGCCGGCCACGGCGCCGACGCCCACCGCCCCGAGCAGCAGGCCGTAGCCGCCCGAGCCCAGGCCGAGCTGGCGGTGCGCCGCCACCGGCAGCAGCGCCCAGAGCGCGCTGGCGAAAGTCAGGAAGAGCGCGGAGCGCATGAGCACCGCGCGCAGCCGCGGCGAGCTCTTCGCGTAGCGGGCGCCGGCGCGGACAGCGGCGCCGATGCGCTCGGGTCCGAGGCCGCTCCATTCCTGCTCGTTCTGCCAGGGGACGAGCACCGCGAGCACGGCGAGGTAGGAGACGGCGTTGACCACGAAGGCCCAGCCGGGCCCCGCCGCCGCGACCAGCACCCCGCCCAGCGCGGGGCCGATCGCCCGGCCGACGTTCACGTTGGCGCTGTTGAGCACGGCGGCCTGGGGAACCTGCTCGCGCGGAACGAGCTGCGGCTGGAGGGCCTGCCAGGCGGGCCGGCGCAGCGCGTCCCCGATCCCCACCACCAGCGTCAGGCCGAGCAGCGACCAGGAGCCGATCTCGCCGGCGATAGTGAGCCCGGCGAGGAGGCCCGCCGCCGCCACCGCGAGCAGCTGGCTGGCGATCAGAAGGCGGCGCCTGTCGACGATGTCGCCGAGCGCCCCGGCCGGCAGGGCGAGCAGGACGACGGGCAGGCTGATCGCGGTCTGGACGAGCGCGACCATCAGCGCCGAGTGCTCGAGGGTGACCATGAGCCACTGGGCGGCCACGGTCTGCATCCAGGTGCCGATGTTCGACAGGAACTGGGCGGCGAACAGCTCACGGAAAGGCGAGTGCCGCAGCGGCGCCAGTGACGACGGCGCTGTCCGTTCGCTTACGGCCACAGGGGCCTTGTACCCGCTAAGCGCGCTAAGCGTCGAGCCAGCGCTCGTCGAGCCGCCGGACCACGGCCTCGGAGAGGCGGATGGCGTCGCCCACGGTGCCGTAGTCCACGTTCTCGGGCACGTCGGTGGGCCAGTGATAGTTGGAGGGCTGCTTCAGCCGGGTGCACGAGCAGACGGCGGCGCTGGGGTAGCCGGCGGCGAGGGCATAGACGCCGTCGGTGGCGTTGCGCAGCCGCAGGTTGGGGAAGAGGTCGATCCCGAGCTCCTCCGCGAGCCCGTCCACCAGCGCCAGCGACTCGGCCGGGTACTCGCGCATCCGCAGCATGCCCTCGCCGCGGAGGACGAGCAGGTGGGGCGAGCCCAGCGTGTCGAGGCAGAGGAAGAAGGTGTGCTCGCGCGGCAGCCGCGGGAAGTGCCGCGCGGCGAAGTGGTGCATTCCTTCGCAGGTCGCCTCTTCCGAGGTCGAGAGGAACATCACGCGCGTGGTCTCGGTCGGGCGCTCGGCCAGCGCGCGGGCGAGGGCCAGAAGGGCCACCACGCCGGTGCCGTTGTCGTTGGCCCCCGGGACCACCGGCTGCGAGCCGATCTGTGTCATCGACGCAACGACGGCGGCGCAGAGCGCCAGGCCCGCCTTGAGCAGCCCCGGCCGGCGGGTCAGCGCCCCGGCCGCCACCACGGCGGGCGCTCCCACGACGGGCGCCATCAGGGCCGGGCTCGTGTCGTTCTGCTCGATCGCCCAGGGCGCGTAGCGGTCGATCGTCTCCGGGATGGCCGGGCTGAAGATCCAGCCGGAGTTGGCGGCGTCGTGGTGGGCGCCGACGACGATCGTCCGCTCGGCGTCCTCGGGACCGATCTCGGCCACCACGTTCCAGCCCGACCGCCGCGGCAGGAGCTGCCTGAGCCTCCGGCCGCCGGGCGGAAGGTCGTCGACCGCCGCGGCGGCGGCAAGGCCGCCGAGCACCGTCCCGATCAGCCGGTGGCCGCGGCGCGCCGCGAGGCCCGCCAGCAGGCCTGCGCCCGCGGCCACCCCGAGCGGCCACCAGTAGCCGCCGTTGGAGGGCTCCTCCTCGAGCCGCGCCGGCGCGCCCTCATCGCCGAGCCGGTCCGCCAGCCAGCGAGCGGCACGATGCTCGCCCTCTGTCGCGGTCTGGCGCGGGAACGAGCAGAGGTCCTCCAAGAGCTCGCGGTGCCAGGCGGTGTCGAGGTGGTCGGCGATGGCTAGGGCTCCCGGGGCAGGTAGGAGGGGTCGTCCTCGTGCTCGCGGTAGTAGCGAACCATGGCAGGCGCGTAATCCTCGAATCGCGGCACGGACAGGCCGGCGCGGGCGAGTACCTCCCTGGTACGCCGGGTATCGAAGCGAACCGGATGGTTGAGGTAGACGATCGACTCGCGCGGGGCCCCGCCGAAGACCCGGCGCACCGCGCCGAAGCGCAGCATGTTCGCCACGAGCGACGCCGGGATGCGGTAGCTCGGGGCGGCGCCGCCGTACTCGCTCGCGAGGATTCGGAGGAGCTCGACGGCGGTGACGGGCTCGGGGTCGACCAGGTGAAGCGTCTGGTTCACGGCCTCCGGCTCACTGCCGGCCGCGACGAGGGCGTCGACCACGAAGTCGACCGGCACGACGTTGAACGGCGCTTCCGCCCGGCCGAACTGGGCGAGCGGAATGTTGTGCCGCTCGGAGACCGACACCACCCGCAGCATGAAGTAGGGACCGTCGAACTTCTGCGTCTCGCCCGTCCTCGAGTCGCCGACGACGATGGCGGGCCGGTAGATCGTGGTCGGGACCCGGTTCATCTCCTCGCGGACCCAGACCTCGGCCTGGAACTTTGTCGACTCGTAGTGGTTCTTGAAGCGCTGGCCGAGCGAGAGCTCGTGCTCGTAGACGACGCCGCTGCGCGCACCCGCGACGTACGCCGTGCTCACGTAGTTGAGCCGCTCGAGCTTCTCGCAGGCGACGCAGAGCTCGAGCACGTTGCCCGTGCCGTCCACGTTCACGCGCTGGGCGATCTCGGCCGGCACCGCGAGGTCGTAGACGGCGGCGAGGTGGAAGACGGTCGTGAGCTCGGCGGCGAGGCGGTCCCAGTCGCTGTCGGAGAGGCCGAGCCGCTGCTCCGTGATGTCGCCCTCGAGGACCTCGACGCCCTCCGGCGCGGCCTTGCGGGCGGCGTCCGCCATGCGCGGCTCGACGAGCGCCACGAGGCTTGCGCCGTCCTCCGCGAGCCGGTTGGCGAGGCGCCGACCGATGAAGCCGGGGAAGCCCGTGAGAAGCACGCGACCGCGTTCCACGGCGGGGCAAGCTACTCGGTCCCGATGAACTCCCGACGCTACACTTTTTGAAGCGATGTTCGAGCCCGGCCTCGACAACAAGCCCTGCGGCGGCAAGTACGGCGACATCGTCGAGGCCATCGGCAACACGCCGCTCGTGGAGCTCAAGCGCCTCTCGCCGCACCCGGGCGTTCGCATCTACGCGAAGCTCGAGAGCTACAACCCCACCGGCTCCGTAAAGGACCGCGTGGCCCGGTCGATGATCGAGCGCGCCGAGGAGGACGGCCTGATCTCGCCCGGCCAGACGATCCTCGAGCCGACCTCCGGCAACACCGGGATCTCGCTCGCGATGATCTGCTCGCGCAAGGGCTATCCGCTCAAGGTGGTCATGCCGGACAACGTGACCGAGGAGCGCAGCCAGCTCCTGCGCATGTACGGCGCCGAGATCGTCTATTCGCCCGGCGAGCAGGGCTCCAACGGCGCCGTGGCGATGGCGCTGGACATGGCCGAGGGCGACGCCTCCTATTACATGCCCTACCAGTACGGGAACCAGGCCAACCCGGACGCCCACTACAACGGCACCGCCGTCGAGATCCTCGAGGAGCTCGACGAGGTCACGGCGTTCGTCGCCGGCCTCGGGACGGGCGGGACCCTGATGGGCAACGCCCGCCGTTTCAAGGAGGAGAACCCGGACACGCTGATCGTCGCCGCCGAGCCGCTCCAGGGTGAGAACGTGCAGGGCCTCCGCTCGCTCGAGGACGGCTACATCCCGCCGATCATCGACCTCTCGCTCCTCGATCGGAAGATCTTCGTCTCGAACCGCGACGCCGTCGTCTGGACCAAGCGGCTCCAGGAGGAGGAGGGCCTCTTCACCGGCGTCTCCACCGGCGCGATCGCATCGATCGCCGTCCGCGTGGCCGAGAAGCTCGACGAGGGCAACGTCGTCTTCGTCGCGCCCGACGACGGCTGGAAGTACCTCAGCTCCGGCGTCTACAACAAGCCGCTCGAGGAGCTCGAAGAGGTCATCGACTCGGCGTCCTTCTGGTAGCGGAATCCCCCTCCGGTCATCCTGACCGCAGGCCCTAGCGAAAGCTCGCCGTCACGGCTCGCGAGACTGCCGGCTACGCCGGCCTCATGCCTCGGGCCGGGTCTCGCGCTCCTCGTCGTCCTCGCCGGCCATCGCTTCCTTCAGCTCGCGCATTCCCTTGCCGAGCGAGCGGGCAGCCTCCGGCAGTCGCTTGGGCCCGAGCACGAGCAGAGCGATCATCCCGACCACCAACAGCTCCAGCGGACCGATGTTGACGAAGCCCATTGACCCAAGGCTACTCTGCGTCTTCATGCGGATGTCGCAGGTGCATTGGGACGAGCTCATCGCGCACGCGCGCGAGGATGCGCCCAACGAGTGCTGCGGCTACATGCGGCTCGAGAACGGCAGCGTGGCCGACGTCTTCCGGGCGGAGAACAAGCGCCACTCGCCCTACGGCTACGAGCTCGGCTTCGATGCCCTGATCGCCGCCAACGAGCTCGACGACGAGGGCCACGGGGTGGCCATCTACCACTCGCACCCGCGCAGCCCCGCCGAGCCGTCGCAGACCGACATCAACCTGGCCCAGTACCCCGACTGGCTCCAGCTGATCGTCTCGCTCGACGGCGAGCCGCACGTGCGCGCCTGGCGGATCGCCGACGGTCGCGTCGACGAGGAGCGGATCGACGTCGGCTGAGCTCGCCTGTCCGTCGTGCGGGCTCGAGCACGGGCCCGAGGAGCGCTTCTGCAGCCGCTGCGGGATGCCGCTGGTCGAAGCCGACAGCGAGCCCCTCGAGAGCCCGGTCAGCGAGGCACACGGACGCGCGCGCAAGATCAACCCGGCCTACACCGAGGGCGAGCTCGTGCGCGTCGCGGGCGGCCGCAACCAGGCCGAGGCCGAGCTGATCCAGGGGATGCTGCTCGAGGAGGGCGTGCCGAGCATCCTCCGCCGCAGCGCCGGCTTCGACGTGCCCGACTTCCTCGCCGCCGGGCCGCGAGACGTGCTCGTGCCGCAGGCCGGAGCCGAGGCTGCGCGGGAGCTGCTGATGCAGGCCGACCTGGGCGGCGCCGCCTCGGAGCGAGGGCCGCGCCCGAGCGCGCTCAAGCTGCTGGCGTTCGTCCTGGTGGGCGGCGGCTCAGCGGCGCTGATCGCCTGGGGGCTGCTGGAGCTGGCCCGCTGAAAAAAAGGGGACGGGGCCCTTTTTTTCACAAGGGCGTTTCGTGCGTCCCGGCGCGGCCCTCGTCGCTCTTGTCGTAGAAGCGTTGCAGTAGGCCCAGGGTCTCCTCGGGGTCGGCGCAGGTGTAGGCGTTCCAGGCCTCGGTACGGAGCTGGGCGTCGAGCTCCTTGCCGATCACGTCGAGGATCGTCTCCTTGGCCGAGCGGACCGCCACCTGCGAGTTGCGCAGGATCTGGCGGGCGACCGTCTCGGCCTCGTCGAGCAGCTGCTCGTGCGGCACGACCCTGGTGACCATGTTCCACTGGAGCGCCGTGGCCGCGTCCACGGGCTCGGCGGTGAGGAGCATGTGCGACGCGACCCCGACACCGCACGAGTTGACGAGCCGGACGATCCCGCCGTCGCCGTGGTGGTAGCCGCGGCGCGCCTCGAACGAGCCGAACATCGCGCGGTCGGAGGCGATCCGGACGTCGCAGGCGAGCGCGGTCTCGAGCCCGCCGGCGAGCGCCCAGCCGTTCACGGCGCCGATCACGGGTTTCTTGATCCGGTGGAGCCCGCGCGTGAGCCCGCCGAACCCGACGTCCACGATCTCCCTGATCGACCGCTCGCCTTTGATGATCGGCGGGATGTAGGTCTTGAGGTCGGCCCCGGCGCAGAAGGCGTCGCCCTCGCCGGTGAGGATGGCCACGTCGAGCGCGTCGTCGTCGCGGAAGTCGGCCCAGGCCTCGCAGAGCAGCCCGTGGAGCTCGGGATCGATCGCGTTCTTGGCCTCGGGCCGGTTGAGCGTCAGCCGCGCGATGCGGTCGTCCTTCTCGTAGATCAGCTTGGGCATAGGTCTCCTTAGCTCTTGGCTAGTGATGCTGTGTTGAGGCCGTAGCCGCCGTCCACGCGGATCACGGCTCCGGTGATGTAGGCGGCGGCGGGGGAGAGGAGGAAGGCGATCGTGCCCGCCAGCTCGGAGGGATCCGCGATCCGCCCCAAGGGCAGCGCCGCGCTCATCGCCTCCCGGACCGGCTCGGGCAGCGCCATCACCTTCGGCGTCCCGACCAGCCCGGGCATGACGACGTTGACGCGGATGCCGTGAGCGCCCCACTCGGCGGCAAGCGTCCGGGCCATCCCCACCAGCCCGGCCTTCGCCGCGGTATAGGCGACCTGGCCGGGCAGACCGGTCTCGGCGGACGCCGAGGACACCACGACCACCCGGCCGTCACCCGACTCGCGCAGCGACTCGAACGCGGCCCGGATCACGTTGAACGTCCCGGTCAGGTTGGTCTCCACGTCCTTCGCCCACTCCTCCTCCGAGAAGCGCTCGGCTCGGTGGATCGTGTCGACCACGCCGGCGTTGGCCACCACCGCGTCGCAGTCCCCGACTGCCGCGTCGACGGCCGAGCGGTCGCGGACGTCGAAGTCGCCGACGTCGACGCCCGTGACCTCGCAGCCACAGGCCGAGAGCAGCTCCGTCGTCGCCCGCCCGATCCCGCCGCCCGCTCCGGTTACGAGGACTCGGCGCGACGAGGGAGCGAGCCAGTCAGCTCCGCTCGAGCCCATAGCGCTCCCAGTGCCGGTCGGGGATGTCGGCGGGGTCCTTGTACCAGTACCAGGTGCAGGGATCGTGGTCGAAATCGTCCGGCGGATCGCTGGGGTAGACCGGGTAGCCGATCCACTGGATCGGGAGGATCTCGTTCATGAACGTGCAGTGGGTGCAGTAGACGGGGAAGCCCTTGCGCCCGTACGCCCAGTCGTGCTCGCCCTCCATGACCGAGTGGCCGTTCTCGCCCTCGTAGCGGCCCATGCGCCAGAGCCGCTGCCCCGACCCGCACGGGTTCATCCGGAACGTGACCTTCTCCTCGTCCTCCTCGATGGTGAAGGCGCCGGGGTGGGGCCCCGTCCCGCTCGTGGAGTGGGCGCGCCAGGTAGCGGCCAGCAGGTGGACGATCTCCTTGCGGTCGCGCTTGTCGATCGCCTCCACGCTGCGCTTCCAGTAGCGCTCCATCGCCCAGCGCTGCGACTCGCCGAGCGCCTCCTCGCCGCAGTGCTCCTTGACCCAGCTCATCGAGGCGGCGATCCCGTC
>DASXBA010000054.1:0-6497 GCA_036406475.1 Thermoleophilaceae bacterium
GCTGGCCGCGCCCCTGACCGGGCTGCTCGTGCAGCCCATCATCGGCCACATGAGCGACCGCACCTGGAACCGCCTGGGCCGGCGCCGGCCCTACTTCCTGACCGGCGCGCTGCTCGCCTCGGCCGCGCTGATCGCCATGCCCAGCTCGAGCACGCTCTGGATGGCGGCCGGCCTGCTCTGGGTGCTGGACGCGTCGATCAACATCAGCATGGAGCCCTTCCGGGCGTTCGTCGCCGACATGCTGCCGCAGGAGGAGCGCACGCGCGGGTACGCGATGCAGGCGCTGTTCATCGGGCTGGGGGCCGTCCTCGCGTCGATGCTGCCGTGGGCGCTGGGCGACCTGTTCCCGGCTGGCGGCGAGGCGGCGGCCGGCGGGCACGTCATCCCGCTCGCGGTGCGGCTGGCCTTCTACACCGGCGCGGTGGTCTTCCTGGCCGCGGTGCTGTGGACCGTCTTCACCACCCGCGAGCACCCTCCGGAGGACCTGGAGGCGTTCCGCCGGATGAAGGCGGAGAAGACCGGCTTCCGCGCCGCCGTCGTCGAGATCTTCCACGACGCGCTGGCCATGCCGCAGACCATGCGCCGCCTGGCGTGGGTGCAGATCTTCACCTGGCTCGGCTTCTTCTGCATGTGGCTCTACTTCGGCGTCGCGGTGGCCCGGAACATCTTCGGCGGCGCGCCCGGCACCCCGGAATACAACCAGGGCATCGCCTGGGCCGGCAACTGCTTCGCGGTGTACTCCGCCGTCTGCTTCGCCTTCTCGTTCGCGCTGCCCGCCACCGCCAGGCGCCTGGGCCGCCGCCTGACCCACGCCCTGTGCCTGCTGGCGGGCGCCGCGGGCCTGATCTCGGTGGCCGCCATCGACGACAAGTACCTGCTCTTCCTGCCCATGGTGGGCGTCGGCATCGCGTGGGCCAGCACGCTGTCGATGCCCTACTCGATCCTGGCCGGCGCGCTGCCCGCCGGCAAGACCGGCATCTACATGGGCCTCTTCAACTTCTTCATCGTGATCCCGGAGATCCTGGCCGCGCTGGGTTTCGGCACGCTGCTGGAGCGGCTGCTGACGGACGAGAGCGCGCTGGTGATGCAGCTGGGCGGCGACAACCGCTTGGCCGTGGTAGTCATCGGCGGCCTCTCACTCGCGATAGCCGCCGCGCTCTGCGCCCTGGTCATCGACCCAAGCGCCGACCCGACGGAGCACCCTCTCCCCTCCGGGGAGAGGGCAGGGTGAGGGACCCCGAACGAGCCACGCGCGATGTGATAACGTCGGCGTCGTCACATCGACCGACGCGTAGTGGACGAGGAGAACACCAAGGAGGAGCCACGATGCCCAGGACGACCCAGCTCACGCTCAGCCTCGCCTCGCGACCCGGCACGCTCGCCGCCGTGACCCGCACGCTCGCCGACGCGGGAGTCAACATCACGGCGGTCAGCGCTCCCGAGAGTCCCGGCCGCGGGAAGATCCGGCTGCTGGTCAACGATGCGGCTCGGGCCAAGCGCGCCCTTCGCAAGGCCAAGTACCGGGCCAACGAGGAGCCGGCGTTCGCGCTGCGGCTGCGAAACAAGCCCGGCGCTCTCGCGCGCCTCACGGCCCGGCTGGCCAAGGAGCGGATCAACGTCCGCTCGATCTACGCCACCACCGCCGGGAGGGGCTCCGCCCTGATCGTCCTGACCTTGGGAGGCAACGCCGCCAAGGCGCGCCGAGTGCTCGGCCGCTGAGGCGGCCGTTCAAGCGGACGAAGCGCTTGAGGGGCCGCCCCCACGGTCGATCTCCTCCCGTACGATGCGCCGGATCCCCCGCTGAGCCGCGCGAGCCACGCGGCGCCCCCCGAGCCACGTCCCTGCGATCACGCCGAGTAGCCCGACGCCCATCACCCCCCATTGCACCTCCTCCCGGTGGAGGTATCCCTGCTCCTTGTGCTTGATGTCGCAGTCCTCGCGCACGCGCTCCACATCCGGGAAGCCCGGGTGGATCCGGTCCGCCGCGCTCATGTTCCGGTAGGCCCGGTAGTGCAGGTCGCGGACGTAGAGGTCCACGCCATGGTTCCAGAGGCGGGTGAACCGGCTCTCGCCCTGGGGGGTCACGCCGGCCTTACGCGCGGCCTCCTGGATGGTCTCGACCGGGATGAGGAAGTTGAAGCCCTGCACGACCCGATCTCCTTGCAGTGACGTGAACGTCGCCGCGCCGATGACCTGGCCCCGATCGTCGAAGACCGGGCCCCCGCTATTGCCCTGAATGATGGCGGCGTCGGTCTGGATCACGCGCTGCCCGCCGATGTCCGCCTTGAAGCCGGACACGCGGCCGGTGGTGATCGATGGCTCGTACTGCGTGGCGCGGCTCAGCAGCTCGTGCGAGATCACGACGCCCGGAAAGCCGATGACGAACAGCGTCTGGCCTAGATGGAGGTCCGTGCTGTGCCGGGCCAGCCGCACCACCGGCAGCTCGTGGTCCTCGATCTTGAGGATGGCGATGTCCTTGCCGTGCTCGCTCTGCTGGCGGCCAGCGGCATCGGTGGTCGTGCCGGCGATAACGTACGCGGGCGGGCTGTAGAACTTGAGCTGGGCCGGGTAGGCCTTGCCGTTGGACATGTGGACGTCGAGCATCCGCTCGAGGACGAGGCCGCGGCGGTTCTCCGGCGTCGCGGCGAGCGCCACGATCCGCCGCGATCGCTCGGGGACCGAGAGGCCCTCCAGCTCCGCGGCGCAGCCGATGCCCACCGCCTTCTCCAGCAGCTCGAGCGCGAAGGCGCCGTCGGCTCCCTCGTGGTACGGCTGCACCACGTGCCCGTTGGTCACGATCCAGCCGTCGGGGTGGATGATGGAGCCGCTGCCGATCTCGCCGATCGAGCCGGCCTCGACGCGGACGGGCGGCCCCGAGGCGCACTGGACCGTGGCGGTCCCGCCGATGCGCACCGCGATCATGACCACGGCCGGCTTGGCGCGGAAGACCGCCGACTGGAGCTCCGTCTCCGTCGCCGCGGACGATTCCCCCGGGCCTCCGGCAGCCAGGAGCCCCGCGGCCACCCCGGCCAGCACCGCCCTGGCTGTCCTCGCTCTCCTCGTCATGTGCCCTTACCCCGTGCGCCGTATACCACGGCGCCTATCTCGACCTCAATCGCACACGCGCAGCCGGCGGTGTGTCAAATCGGCGTGAACTTCTCGTCGAGGACGCCTCCCGACCCGCCCGGCGAATATGCTAGTTTCAGAATCGTGACGACCCTCGAGGGCAAGGCGGCGCTGGTCACCGGCGCCTCCCGCGGCATCGGCCGCGCGTGCGCGGTCAAGCTGGCCGCCCTGGGGGCCCGCGTCGCGGTCAACTACAAGAGCAGCACCGCTGCGGCCGACGAGGTCGTCGCGCAGATCAAGGCCGGCGGCGGTGAGGCCACCGCCGTCCAGGGCGACGTGAGCGATTTCGCCGCCGCCCAGGCCGTCGTCAAGGCCGCCGTCGCCGCGTACGGCCGGCTCGACATCCTGGTGAACAACGCCGGCACGACCCGCGACGGCCTGCTCGCGACGATGGCGGAAGGAGACTTCGACGCCATCATCCAGCAGAACCTCAAGAGCACCTTCAACTGCAGCCGCGCCGTGCTCCGGCAGATGCTGAAGCAGCGCTACGGCCGCATCGTCAACATCACCTCGATCATCGGAATGGTCGGCGGCGCGGGCCAGACGAACTATGCGGCCGCCAAGGCTGGGATCATCGGCTTCACGAAGGCAATGGCGAAGGAATACGGCGGACGGAACATCGCGGTCAACGCGGTCGCCCCGGGCTACATCCCCACCGATCTGACGAGCGGCCTGCCCGCGGAGATCACGGAGAGCCTCGTCAAGCTGACCGCCCAGGGGCGAGCCGGAACTCCTGATGAAGTCGCCAGCGCGGTGGCGTTCCTCGCATCCGACGAGGCCAGCTACATCACCGGGCAGGTCCTCGCCGTCGACGGCGGCGTCGCCTAGGTGCCTCCTCTCGGCGTCGCTCTGGCTCGTCCGCACCCGGGCCCTGCGCTCACGTTCGGGGCGGACACGTTCGCGTTTCGCAACGACAGCCGGATCCACCACAAGGGCAAGCCCGATCTCTACGCGAGCCGGTGCTTCGTGCTGGCGCGCGCCGTCGTGCAGTTCCAGCGCTTCGCCCGCTTCGAGCTCGACGCCCCGCGCCTCGCCGATGCCCGGTACACCGCGCTGGTGCAGCAAGTCACCCGCCTCGCTCCCTGGCGGCCGCCGCTGCCGCCGGCCGAGCGGATCGTCATCCCCGGGTTCGAGTCGCTGCACGAGCTGACGCGGGAGGCGGAAGCCGCGGTGAAGGCGGGGCTGCCGAGGCGGCTCTGGACGATCCTGCACTGGACGAACTGGCGCATCATCTTCCCGCTCCCCGGCGCGCAGCAGGAGCGCGTCGCGGCCGAGATCGTCGCCGAGCTCCAGGCCGGCCGACCGGTGCAGCTGCTGGTGTCGGACTTCCCTCGGATTCGCTTCAACCACTCGGTGCTCGCCTTCGACTTCAAGGTGAGCGATCCCGACTCAATCGATTTCAGCGTCTACGACCCGAACGACCCGACCGTTCCCGGTGTGATGCGCTTCGACCGCCGGGTGCGCCGATACCGTCCCGCTCCCCTCTGCGGCGTGAGCGTCCCCCACTTCCGGGCCTTCCGCATGTACTACTCGCCGTTGCTGTAGAGAAGGCCCGTCGGATCATGCTAGGCTGACGCGTGGCCGTCCGAATGACGTCGACCATCGAGGACGCAGCGCCGCGCTGGTACTCGCACCCCTACAATCGCGGTAATTTCTACCGGCTCGCGGCGGCGCTGACGTGGGTGCCGCGCCGGCTGCGGCTCGGGCTCGCGCGGCAGATCGGCCGGCTCGCTCCGTCGCTCATGCCGAGCGAGCGCGCCGCCATCCAGACGTCGATGGCGCGCTTCACCGGCGCCACCGGCTCTCAGCTCGAAGCGCTCACCCTGCGCGTCTTCACCGACTTCGCGATGTGCTTCAGCGACCTGGTCTCGACGAACCGGCAGCCCGCGGCGCTTCGCGCTTCCCATCTCGGCCACGTGGAGGGCATCGAGCGGCTGACCACCACCCTGTCGGGCGGACTCATCTCGCTGACCGCGCACGTGGGCAACTGGGAGCTGGCCGGGCGCCTCCTCGCGGGCAAGAGCGCGCGGCCGACGCACGTGGTGGTCGCCCCGGACGAGGCGGCGGAGCTGGAGCGCTGGGTGCGGCGCAATGGCGAGGGCGTGCGCTTCGTCTCGCGGTCGCGTCCCACCGTCTCGCTGGAGCTGGTCGCCGCGCTCCGCCGCGGCGAGGTGGTGGCGGTGCAAGGCGACCGGGCGCTCGGGACCAGGGGTGACATCGAGGTGCCTTTCTTCGGACGCCCGGCGCGCTTCCCGCTCGGACCGTTCCGCCTCTCCAGCGGGGTCAAGGTTCCGCTCCTGCCGGCCTTCTGCCTCCTGGACGAGCAGTATCGCTACGTCGTGAAGATCGTCGAGCCGTTCATCGCCGTGCGCGGCGAGGAGGAAGCCGCGGCGCACACCTGGGTGGCCGCCCTCGAGTCCATCGTGCGTCAGTACCCGACGCAGTGGTTCAACTTCTTCGACATCTGGGAGCCGTTCGCCCGGTAGGGCGCCGCTCATCACGGGAGATCGGGTGGAGACCGACAAGGTCCTCGCGGAGCTGAAGGACATCATGGTGGAGCGGCTCAAGTTCTCCCCGAGCCGGCTGCCCGATCTGTCCCTGGCCACCGCCCTGCCCAAGGACATCGAAGGATCGCTCGGGCTCGACTCGCTCGACTTCATCGAGCTGTCGATCGGCATCGAGGAGCGCTTCGGATTCGTGATCGACGAGGCGCAGGACCTGGCGCCTCACTTCCACACGCTCGGAACGCTGGTCGAGTACATCAACTCGCACCTGGCGTAGCGCGAGCACGCCATGGCGTTGCACCCGACGAACGCCCTGCCCCAGGCCGAAGCCGTCGCCGCACAGCTGCGGGAGCTGCTGCCTCCGTATCTCCTCCCCGTCATCTCGCCCTCGTTCCTCCGCTCGCACTACCTGTACGACGAGTTCGTCTACCGCCTGGTCCTCAAGGTCATCCGCGAGGCGGGGCTCGAGGCGGCCATCCAGGAGGGAGGCAGCGCCGAGGCGGTCGCCGCCCGGGAGAAGCTGGCGGTCGACCAGGCCGTCGTCCCGCTCGACTGGATGCTGCGGATGCTGGCCACCCGCGGGGTCCTGGAGGAGCTTCCCGGCGGGCCGCCTCACGAATTCCGGGCGCGGGGTCCGTTGCCGACGGCGGAGCCGGCCGCGGTGCAGGACGAGCAGCTCGGGCACGATCCCTCGTGGAAGCCGTCCTACGTCCTCGCGGAGACCGTCGCGCAGGACTACCCGGCGTTCTTGCGAGGTGCTGTCGGCGGTGAGGAGGTGCTGTTCTCGCCGCGACGCCTGCGGCTCTGGGTCGACTACTTCTCGAACGCCAACGGCCTGTACGCCGTGAACAACCGGACCGGAGCGGC
>DASXBA010000055.1:0-2157 GCA_036406475.1 Thermoleophilaceae bacterium
CACGCCCGCCCTGGCCGTCCTCCACGCGGGCTGGCGCGGGCTGCTCGCAGGGATCGCAGCGGAGGGCGTGAGCACGCTCGGCGGCGGCCTGGTCGGCGCCGTCGTCGGCCCCGGGATCGGGCCGTGCTGCTACGAGGTGGGTGAGGAGGTGGCCGCACCGTTCCGGCGCGCGTTCGGCATGGGCCTCTACCGCGACGGCAAGCTCGACCTCTGGAGCGCGGCCGAGCGGGCGCTCCGGGCGGCGGGCGCGACGCGCATCGACCGGGTCGACCTCTGCACCGCGTGCAATCCCGACCGCTTCTTCTCGCACCGCCGCGACGACGGCCTCACGGGTAGGCAAGGTGTCATTGGCGTTATCGCCTGAGACGGTCCGCGCGAACTACGAGCGCATCCGCGCCGAGCTCGGTCCGACGGTGACGATCGTCGCCGCCACGAAGTACGTGGACGCGGCGGACCTGCCCGCGCTCGCTCAGGCCGGGATCGAGGTCGTGGGCGAGAACCGCGCGCAGGACCTCGAGGCCAAGCACGCCCTGCAAGGCGACGCGTTCCGCTGGCACTTCATCGGCCACCTGCAGAGCCGCAAGGCGACGACCGTCAACGAGATCTGCGAGCTCTGCCACTCGCTGGCGAGCGAGTCGGCCGCGCGCCGCCTCACGATCCCGGCCCTGGTCGAGGTGAACCTCTCAGGAGAGGAGTCGAAGTCCGGTATTCCGGAGGCCGGGCTGGAGGAGTTCCTCTCGCAGTACGAAAGAGTCGTGGGCCTGATGACGATGCCGCCGTTCACCGAGGACCCCGAGGAGTCGCGCCCGTACTTCCGCCGCCTGCGCGAGCTCGGCGAGCGTTTCGGTCTCCGCGAGCTCTCGATGGGCACGAGCCAGGACTACCGCGTGGCAGCCGACGAGGGGGCCACGATGGTGCGGCTGGGATCCGTGCTCTACGGCAACTGAGGCATCGCTTGCGATGCCGTTTTGGAGGCGGTGGCGGCTTCGCCGGTGCCGCCGGGCTAACTGCCTACTTGGGCGTGCAATGAATTTCGAATCGCCGAGCTAACGACTAACATCTCGAAACCATGGGATTTGCAGACGTTTGGAACCGAACGCTCGTCTACTTCGGGATCGCCGAGGAGGACGACGAGTGGGACGAGGACGGCTACCTCACCGAGGAGGACCTCGAGCGCACGTACAGCGAGCGCCCGAACGTCCGGCGCCTGACGCCGAGGGGCCGCCAGCGGGATTTCGACGACTGGACCGACCCCGACCCGGCGGAGGAGGCCGCGCCCCAGACGGCGGTGCTGCGCCCGCGCAACAACCGCCGCTCGAACGAGACGCCGGCGCCGATGCGGGCCGTGCCCTCCGTCCAGGTGCACCTCGTCGTGCCGCGGAGCTTCAACGACGCGCAGCAGATCGCGGACAAGTTCAAGGACGGGATTCCCGTGATCCTCAATCTCCAGGGCGCCGACCAGGACCTCTCCAAGCGGCTGATCGACTTCACCAGCGGCCTGACGTACGCCCTCGACGGCGGCATGCAGCGCGTCGCCGACAAGGTGTTCCTGCTCACGCCGCGAAACGTGCAGGTCTCAGCGGAAGAGCGTGCCCGACTGCTCGAGCGCGGCGGGTTCTTCAACCAGGCCTGAGCCCGAGGATTTCGGCATGAGGAGCCGAAGTCAGGCCTGATGGCCACGCTTGCGCTGCTCGCAGACGCCGCGTCGACGGCGAACACGCTGATCGACACGTTCCTCTGGGTCTACATCCTGTTGATCTTCGTGTACATCCTGACCTCCTGGGTCCGGCTCCCGTACAACATCTGGGTGCGGCGCATCTCGGACTTTCTGCGCGACGTCTGCGAGCCGTACCTGCGGATCTTCCGGCGGATCCTGCCGCCGCTGGGCCCGCTCGACCTCTCGCCGGTGGTGGCCACGCTGGCGCTGATCGCGCTGATGCGCGTGATCGACGCCCTCTTCGCCCACTACTCCTAGAGGAGGACCGACCCGATGACCATCACACCCGTGGAGCTCCACCACATCAGCCTCAAGCGGAGCCTGCTCGGCTACCGCCGCGGGCCCGTCGACGAGCTGATCGCCGAGATCGCCGATTCGTTCGAGGAGGTCTGGCGCCAGCGCGTCGACTACGCAGACCGGATCGAGCAGCTCGAGGGCGA
>DASXBA010000056.1:0-28358 GCA_036406475.1 Thermoleophilaceae bacterium
GAAGGAGGAGGTCAAGAACCTCGAGGACGATCCGCCCGAGAAGCTCGAGGACTGGCCCTCCGGCCGGGCCAAGTACGAGACCTTCGGCGGTCCCGAGCACGAGACCTCATACGACGAGGCGGCCACGTCGGAGCTCGGCCCCTCGGACGTGCGCTTCCACGAGGACGGCAAGGTCGAGGTCGGCGGCGAAGAGGCCGATGACCCGGACGAGTTCAAGTCCGACCCGATTCCCGGCGGCCCCACCGACCCGGACGCACCCGGCATCTCCGGCGAGGAGAAGGAAGAGCGCGAGCAGGGGTCAGACGAGGAGTCGGGCGACTCGGATGACGGCAGCGGCAACGACGACTAGCCGCTAGCCCCGCTCCTGAAACAGCACGCCGAAGGTGTACCCGCCCGGAAATGACGGGTGGCGCAGGTAGCGCAGGCCGTTGTCCCGGAAGTCGCTGTTCCCCCGCAGCGCCAGGCCTGACGGCTCGACGAACTGCTCCGAGACGTCCTCCGGGGAGTCGATCCGCGCCGTCGGCGCGGGGTTCAGGTAGTCGAAGGTGATGCTGAACGAGCCGCCGTCCGCCAGCAGGCTCCGGACCTGGCCGCCCACGTCGATCCGCCCGCTCAGCGGGATGTGCTCGAGGACGCAGACCGAGGTCACGTGGTCGAAGGGCCCGCCGAGCTCGGCCGCATCCAGCCTGCGCATGTCCATCACCAGGTTGCGCAGCGGCCAGCCGCCCGCGGCGGCCAGTTCGTTGCCGCGCGCTGCGAGCTCCGGATTGAGGTCGACCGCCACGACCTCGACCCCCTTCGAGGCCAGGTAGCAGGAGAAGAGCGACGAGCTGCCGCCCAGGTCGAGCAGGCGCTGGCCCGGCTCGAAGCTGTTGTGCATCACGAGCCAGGCGATCTCCCAGTAGAGGAACCAGGGAAAGCGCTCGTCGTCGGCAGCGTCCGGAAGCGGCTCGTAGTCGGGTCCACGGTTGGCGCGCTCGAACGCGGCGATATCGCCGTAGTCGATGCCGCCGTACCAGTTGCTCGGGCTGAGGCCGCGCCGGCGCAAGTCGAGCACCAGGGCGTCGAGCTCCGCGCGGATCTCGCGGGCCCGCGGCCGCTCGAGGTCGGCGCGGTCCATCGTCTTGTTCAACGGCTCCGCTACGGCCGGGACCCTATGCTGCGCACGTGTCCTGGCAGCGCCGGCGCGGGCTCCTCAAGGGATGGGCGCTGAGGCCCTGGTGGCGCGTGCGCGAGCTCTTCGGCGGCACACGCGTGCGGATCGGCAGCAACTTCTGCCTCCAGGGCAAGCTCACCTTCAGCGGCCCCGGCACCGTGATCTTCGGCGACGACGTGACGGTCGGCGCACACGCCACGCCGTTCACCCACTCGCGGGACGCGCGAATCACGATCGGCGACCGCGCCTTCGTGAACGGCACCCGGTTCGGCTGCGTGGACGAGATCCGTGTCGGGGCCGACGCACTGCTCGGAGACGCCCGCATCCGCGACACCGACCACCACCCGCTCTCACGCCGCCGCCGCACCGACCACACCCTCAAGCCGGCCACGGGCCGCGTCGTGATCGAGGAAAACGTCTGGGTCGGCGGCGGCGCGGCGATCGGCAAGGGCATAACGGTCGGCCGCGACTCGGTGATCGCGTTCGCCTCGGTGGTCACCAAGGACGTGCCGCCGGGCCGCGTCTGGGGCGGCAATCCCGCGCGAGACATCGGCGCGGTGCCCGACTGAAGCAGCGGTCAGCGGCGGTAGTCCTCGCGCCAGACCTGGGCCGCCTCGCGCCCGAGCCGGCCCCTGAGCCAGGCCTCGAGGCGCGAGGAGTAGAGGCACTGCCTCAGGTAGCCCTCTCGGGCGATCGCGAGCTGGCGGCCGATCTCGCCGCGCGGCACGCCGTGCTTGCGCAGGATGCGGCGGATCCCGCGCGCGTGGGTGCGGCGCGGCAGGTGGGTGGTCAGCCGGTAGCACGAGCGGTGGTCGCGGTAGACGTAGAGGCAGTCGCCGATCGCGCCGAAGGCCGCACCCGCCTCCGCCATCGACCAGGGGAAGTCGTAGTCGTCGGGGCCCACCGAGTCGAGCGACTCGTCGATCCCGCCGATCGCGAGCCCGAGCTCGCGCCGCCAGCAGAGCAGGTGCTTGACGGACCCCTGCTGGAGGAACAGGTCCGCGCGGACCTGCGCGAGCGGGGCCAGGACGCCGCTGATCGGCTCACCGTCGTCGTTCACATAGCGCCGCGCCGAGTGGAAGAAGTCGACCGCCGGCCGCTCGGCGATGTTCCGGCTCAGGACCTCGACCGCATCCGGCTCCCAGAGGTCGTCGGCGAACAGGATCGCGACGAAGCCGGTCTCCGCCTCGCGCATGCCGGTGTTGAGGGCGCCGGCCAGCTTGCGGCCGCGCTCCTCGACCAGCCGGATGCGCGGGTCGGCGGCGGCGTCGCCGAGCGCGGACTCGAGCTCGCCGTGGCTGCCGCGCTCGTGGATCACGAGCGCGCGCCAGTCCGGCGAGGTCTGGGCGAGCAGGGAGCCGACGGCATCCCGCAGGTAGTCCGCCCTGTAGCGCTTGACCGGCAGGAGCGCGGTGACCATATGATCGCGGCGATGGGTCCGTCGGCCTTCAGGCAGATCGGCGCCGATCGGGCCGGCGAGTGGGTCGATAGGGGCCACAGGCTCCGCCACTTCTTCGCGCACAGGCTATTTCAGCTCCCCAAGTGCGGGCCTGACGGATTCAAGCTCGCCGAGCGGATGTGCGGCGAGCGCCGGCTCGACCGCCACTGGCAGCTCCTCGTGATGGCCGAGCCGGAGCTCGTCGAGCGCTTCCCGCGCGAACTCTTCTTCGACCCGGACCTGCTCTGGCACCAGCAGCACTTCGAGCGGCCCGGGCAGGTCGCAAGCGGGTCGATCGTGCTGGGCGACGACGCGATTTACACGCTCGTGCACCAGTCCGACCTGGTGCAGCGGATCGGCCGCTTCCGCGAGCACAAGACCCAGGTCGAGAACCGCTTCGGTGGCTGGCCCTGGATGCTCGTGAACGGCCTGCTGGCCTTCGCCCTCGAGCGCGATGTCCGCACCGTGCGGATGCCGACCGCCGAGCTCGCGATGCGCCACACCGACCCCAGCCGGCCGGTGGAGCCGTACCTGTTCGAACGAATCTACGACCGGCCGCCGGCCGAGCTGCCGGGCGTCGCGCGGCGCGGCGACTGGTGGGAGGTGGACGTGGAGGCCGCCCGCCCGGCCGTGCTGGGGCCGCTGCCCGGCAGTGAGCCGCTCCCCGAGGAGACGACCATCTGCGTGACCCACGACATCGAGCGCGGCAGCGGCCACCGCGACACCGACCCCGAGCTGGCGCGGCGGGCGGACGCCAGCGGCGTGCAGGTGCTCGAGGCGATGCTGGCGACGGAGGCCGACGCCGGCGTGACCGCGACCTACAACGTGGTCGGCGAGATGCTCGGCGACGTTCGCGGCGACATCGAGGGGAACGGCCACGCCCTGGCGTTCCACTCCTTCGACCATGGGAACGGCGACCAGCTGCTGCGCTGCCGGGAGGTCGACTACAGGCTCAAGGGCTACAGGCTGCCGCGCTCGGAGCGCACCGACGAGACCACCAACGAGCGGCTCGCGTTCCACAACTTCGAGTGGGTCGCGGCCTGGGCCCCGAAGCTCTCGGAGCCGGGGCTGCGGGACCGCGTGGTCGAGATGCCCGTTCACCTGGACGACTACCGCCTCTACACCGGCGAGTCGGACTACGAGGCGTTCGAGTCGAGGCTGATGGCGCACGTGGAGCGCGCTTCCTTGACCGTGCTCGGCCTGCACGACTGCTACGGCGACCTCTGGCTGCCGCACTATCGCGAGCTGCTGGCCAAGCTGTCCGACCGGGCACGCCTGCGAACGCTGGACGAGGTCTCCGCAAACGTCTTCATGAGCGCGGCGGCGTAGGCCGATGCCGCTCCTCGAGGTCCACGGGCTGCGCGTCCGCCTGTCCGGCGACTGGCCGGAGGTGATCGACGACCTTCGGCTCGACTTCGTCTGGTTCGAGCAGCCCGACGCGGGGACCGCGCACGTGACCGTGGAGGTCGAGCGGCGCCCGCCCGACTTCGACCGCTTCGGGGAGGTGCCGGCCACGTTCGTCACGCCGCGCAACGTCGTCTACGAGCTGGGCCGCACCACGGTGGTCGACTACTTCGGCCGCGCGGTGTCCGTGCTCGACCGCGACAGCTCGCGGCTGGTGGTGCAGGGAGAGAGCGAGCACCTCGTGCACGAGGCCGCCTACCACTACGTGCTATCGCGGATCGGCGAGCACCTCGAGAGCGTCGGCTTCACCCGCCTGCACGCGCTCGCGCTGAGCGGCGCCCAGGGAGCCGTGGCCGTGATGCTGCCGTCCGGCGGCGGCAAGAGCACGCTGGCCCTGCGCGCGCTGCGGGCCGACGGCGTGCGCCTCCTCTCGGAGGACAGCCCCCTGCTCGACCGCCGCGGCCGGCTCCACCCGTTCCCGCTCCGCATCGGCGTGAACGCGACGGACGCCGACCGCCTGCCCGAGGGCAGCGTGCGCCGGCTCGAGCGGATGGAGTTCCACCCGAAGCTCGCGCTCGACCTGGAGGCGTTCTCCGACCGGATCGAGCCCTCTCCCCTGCCGCTCCGCCACCTCGTGATCGGCCGGCGGACGCTGGGCAGGGAGGCGCGACTCGAGCGGGCGGGGCGGCTCGGCGCCGTGGGAACCCTCCTCCGCGAGGCCGTGGTGGGAGTCGGCATCTACCAGGGCATGGAGTTCATCCTCCAGCGCGGCATGCGCGACGTGCTCGGCATGGCCGGCACCGGCTTCACGCGCGTCGCCTGCTGCAGCGCCGGGCTCGGGCGGGCACGGGTTTGGCAGGCGACCCTGGGCCGCGACGGCGAGCGCAACTGGGAGGCGCTTTCCCAGCTACTTCGCTGACGCGCGGCGCTCGAGCGCGGCATCCACCAGGAAGAGCGTCAGCACCAGCAGACCGAGCCGCGCCAGCACCCCCACGAGCAGGGCGTGGCGCGCGACGTCGACCGAGTCGCCGTTCCAGACGATCGCGGCATGCGGGATCTGGAACAGAACGGCTGCCGACGGGACCAGCCAGGTGGCACGTGCGTGGCCTCGCCGCGCCAGCCAGACGGCTGCCGCCAGGGCGGCGAGGGCCCAGACGACCAGAGCCGGGGGCCAGGGAGGGAACACCACGCGCTGGAGCGGGGACGGCAGGAGCTCGACGTTTCCCCGCGGGCGGAAGAAGCGAAGCCAGGGATCGGGGTCGAACAGCATGTACCGATCGGCCACCACGGGGCGCACCGCCCGGTGCGGATGGCTCGCCAGCCAGCCGGCAAGGGTCGTCCGCCCGTCGTCGCGAACCCAGTCGCGGAACGGCAGCAGCTTGGGACTCGGGTCGTCGCTCAGCGGGTGGCCCAGCGGCTGCCCCGTGAGGGCCCGCACCTTGCGCGGCAGAGGCATCCCGCGGTCGCGGAAGTAGTCGAGCTCCTCGGGATTCGTGAGCACGCGCTCGCCGATCACGTTCAGGATCGGCTGCTCCCAGCGCGCGAACGAGGCGTGCGGACCGGCCTGCGAGACCAGGTCCATCGCGAAGATCGCGACGAGGCCGGCGGCCAGGACGGCGGCGAGCCCCCGCGGCCGCCGCAGCAGCGCCCAGCCGAGCGCGAGCGGCACGGCCATCAGCACCAGATAGGCGTTCGTGTCCCGCGCGAAGACCCAGGCGAGGCTGGCGGCGAGCACGGCCGCCACCGTCCAGCCGCCCGGTGCCCGCGCCAGCGCGAGCCAGGCGGCCAGCGTGAGGGCGCCGAGAGACAGCGACAGCGACTCGCTCAGGATCAGCGGGTCCCACTGGGTCACCCAGACGCTGAGGCTGAGGAGGAGCACGAGCCCGGCGGATACCCAGCGGAGCGCCGGCGTGCGCACGCACCACGCCACGACACCCGCCAGCGTCAGCCAGCTGCCGATCGAGACGACGAGCTGCCCGAGCGCGCGCCAGGAGTTCGAGTCCGGCAGCAGCTTGTAGAGCAGCGGCACGCTCGGCGGCCGCGGTCCCGCCCAGAAATCGACGGAGAAGAGCGAGAACCCGGATGAGCCCACGTAGGTGGCGCTGTCGGGGAAGGTCCGCGTCGAGGCCGGTAGGAATGCGGCCAGCCGCAGGCCGACGTACGCGGCGGCGACCGCGCCGACGACCAGGTAAGTGCGCCTCAGCCCAGGAACTCGCTCACCCGCCCGGCGACATGCTCGGTGGTGAACTCGTGGCGGCAGCCCAGGCAGCGCTCGGTCGCGGCCTCGATCGCCGCTCGATCGGCCGCCACCCCGGCCACGCCGTCGAGATCGTCGACGACGAAGCCGATTCCCAGTCGCTCTATCCGCTCCACCACGCCGCCGTAGTGCCGGAAGCAGACGACCGGGATACCGCCGTGGAGCCAGCCGCAGACGGCCTTGGTGGGAAGGCAGACGGCGAGCGTGGCCGCCTCGTTGTGCCCGGGCGCGTCGAGCTCGTGGAAGACGCCCATCAGGTCGTAGCGCGAGATCGCGTCCGAAAGCTTGTGGCCGTGCCCGTAGGGGATGGCCGGATGCGGGTGGTAGTCGGCGAGCTCGGCGCCGAGCCGCTCGTAGGGCTCCAGCGAGAGGCCGAACTCCGAGAGGTCGTGGAAGTGCGAATGGACGACGAGGCCCTGGCCGACAAGCGCACGGATCGTGTCGACGTACCAGCGGCTGTTGCCGGGCCGGTCCTCGGCCGTCCCGACGAGCGCAAGGTGGGTCCTGCCGTCGCGCGCGGAGAGCTTCGGCGCCGGCGGCCCGACCGTCGCAGCGGGATATGCCTGCGGGACGATCAGCGCGCCCGACAGGTCGGTCTCGTGAGCACGGGCGAGGTAGTCGCGCAGGGCGCGGCTCACGAAGATGTGGCGGTCGCTCGCGTGCAGCGCCGCGCGCTCGAGCTCGAACCAGCGGTCGCCGGGCTCGGCGCGCATCAGCGTCGTGATCGGGTCGCGGCACTCGAACACCAGCGGCACGTCCTCGCCGACGAGGTCACGGACGAGCAGCGTCTGCTCCTCGTGGTGGTAGTACATGACGTGCACGTAGTCCGGCCGGACCTCGGCGACGGCACGCTCGAGCTGCTCGATCCGGACGCCCTGCATGCCTTTGCCAAGGGCGTGCTCCAACGCCCCGTTGGCCCTGCTCTCGCCGTAGGCGACCGTCAGCTCGAAGTGGAGGCCGAGCGCCTCCACGTAGTCGATGTGCCTCCACTTGAAGCGCGGGACCACCGCCAGCATGCGCGGACGCTCGGGGGGCACCGGCGGGAACTACAGCAGGAGTTACGCTCACGCGCCGGATGAGGGTCGTAATCGCAAATGTCTCGCCGCCGCTCGAGTCGCGCCTCGACTACCGCGCCGACTGGGAGGGCTTCGAGCCGCCGCCGCTCGGGCCGCGTCATTCGCTGTTCGAGCAGCCCCACGACTGGGGCTTCCACATCTACTCGATCGGCGTCCACCTGATGGACCTCGGCGAGGCCGATCGGGTCGAGTTCTGGGACTACTGCGAGGAGCGGCGCGTCCATCACCTCTCGAACGGGGTGCTGCGCGTGGCCTTCCACAACGACGAGGACGCGGCCGCCTACCTCGACGAGACGGGCGACCCGGACCTGTTCGTCAACCACGGGCCGGAAGGGGCGCGACTGCTGCGGATGCTGGAGGGACGCTGCTTCCGCGTACACGTGGTGCTGAACCTGGCTCCGGCCCGGCACGACACGCCGGCCGAGTGCTACCTCGTCGACGACGAAGGGCTCCTGGGAGAGCGCTCGATGCTGTACGTCCCGGTGGTGAACACCGCGCAGGTGGCGCCGGCGAGCAACGGGAGCACCGGCCGCGACTTCGTCTATCTGGCGAGCGTCTACGCGGGCAAGCGGCACGACCTCCTTCTGGACGCGGTGCGGGGCAGCGAGCTCACGGGCCACCTGCATCCGGTGGACGATCCCTCCCTGCTCGACCTCGCCGGGACCCGCGTCACGACGAGCGGCTTCAACGAGCTCGACGTCGTCGAGCTGCTGCGGAGCTCGCGCATCGCGGTCTATGCGGGGGACCACACCTCCAATCCGGCGGCCATGTGGGAGTGCGTGGCCGCCGGCCTGCCGATCGTGGTCAACGAGCGGATCGCCGGCGGCCGCCACCTGGTGGTGCCCGGCGTGACCGGCGAGCTGGCGGCGCCCGACCGCTTCCGCGAGGTGATGGAGCGCGTGCTGGCGAAGCGGGACTCGTACCGTCCGCGCGAGCACTTCGAGCGGCACTGGGACACCGTCGAGACGATCGAGGGCTACCTCGACTTCTTCGAGCGGATGGGCTGGGATAGGCCGCGATGTTCCTAGTCGGCGGTCCCGCCTTCAGCGGCACGACGCTGCTCGCCCACCTGCTCAACCAGGGCGAGCTGGTCTGCCTGGACGAGCCCGACTTCCACAACCCCGAGCAGTCGCACCGCGGCATCCCCCTGCTGCGGCGGCTCTTTCCGAAGGCGAGCTTTCCGGACCCGCCGGAGCGGCCGCTCGGGCCCGAGGCGACGCTCCGCTTCACCGAAGCCTGCGCCCAGGCGATCCTCCCGCGGCGGCTCGGGGTCAAGACCTGCGACAGCGTCTTCCTCGGCCTCGCGCGCGAGTACCGGCGCTCGGGCTACCCGGTAGTCGCGATCGTGCGCGACGTGCGCGACGCGTTGGTGCGCGAGCTCCCGGAATGGCTCACGGAGGCGAGCCTGAACAGCAACTACCGGCTGGTCTGGAGCGAGATCGACAGCTTCGACCTCTGGCTTCGCTACGAGGACCTCGTCACGGATCCCGATGCGGCGCTCGCTCGGATCTCCGAGCTGCTCCGATGCGAGCTGAGAACGCCCGAGCACTGGGACCCCGGCGCCGTCCACGAGACGATGTTCAAGCTCGACCGCCATGAGCTCCTCACCCAGGGCCGGATCTCACGTGAGCGCGTGGGGCTGTGGCGGACCTCCGGGCGCGGCTTCGCCGATGCGACCCGCGAGACCGCGAGCCAGATGGGATACGCCTAGGCGATGTGCGGGATCGCCGGCACGCTCGACCGCGACGGCCCCGTCGAGCCGGGGCTGGTCGAGCGCATGTGCGAGACCCTCGCCCACCGCGGGCCGGACTCTCGCGGCGTGTTCACGGACGACGGAGTGGCGGTAGGGGTAGCCCGGCTGGCCGTGATCGACGTCGACGGCGGCGACCAGCCGATCGCCACTGAGAACGGCGACGTGGTCGTGGTCTGCAACGGCGAGATCTACAACTACCGCGAGCTGCGCGAGGAGCTCTCCGGCCGCGGCCACCGCTTCTCGACGCGCTCCGACACCGAGGTGATCGCCCACCTCTACGAGGAGCTGGGCGACGCTTGCGTCGAGCCGCTGCGGGGGATGTTCGCGTTCGCGCTCTGGGATCGGCGCCGGCACCGCCTGCTGCTGGCGCGCGACCGAGTCGGGAAGAAGCCGCTCTTCTACGCCGCGCAAGGCGGGCGGCTGTGGTTCGCCTCCGAGCTGCGAGCGATCCTCGTCGACGAGCGCGTGCCGCGCGACCTCGACCACGCCGCGCTCGACCTCTATCTCCACTACCAGAGCGTGCCCGCGCCGCTGAGCGCGTTCGCGGCCCTGCGCAAGCTGCCGCCGGCTCACACGCTCGCCTGGCAGGACGGCGAGGTCTCGGTACGCCGTTACTGGAGTCTCTCCTACCGCGACCGCGAGCCCGTGCCGAGCGAGGAGGAGGCGTGCGAGCGGATCCGCGAGACGCTCATCGAGGCCACGGCCCTGCGCCTGCGCAGCGACGTCCCCGTGGGCGCGTTCCTCTCCGGCGGCGTCGACTCGAGCGCGGTCGTCGCGGCGATGGCCCGGCTCACGAGCGAGCCGGTCAAGACGTTCTCGATCGGCTTCGACGTGGGCGACTACGACGAGACGCCGTACGCACGCGAGGTGGCCGAGCGCTACGGCGCCGACCACCACGAGCTGATCCTCGACCAGCGCGCCTTCGATCAGCTGCCGCGCATGGTGTGGCACTACGGCGAGCCGTTCGCGGACTCGTCGGCGGTGGCGACCTTCGCCCTGGCGGAGCTGGCCGCCCGCCACGTGACCGTCGCGCTCAACGGCGACGGCGGCGACGAGAGCTTCGGCGGCTACGCCCGCCACGCCCGGCCGCCGCTGCCGAACGTCGCGACGGAGCGCCGCTACGCCGCCCGCCGCGCCCACCGCTACTTCGACGAGCCGGAGCGCGCCGCTCTCTACACGCCGGAGTTCGCCGAGCTGGTGGCCGGCAATGACTGGCGGGCGCCGGTCGAGGACATCTACTTCGCCTGCGACTCCGAGGACCCGCGCGAGCGCCTGCTGGCCGTGGACGCCGCGATGTACATGCCCGACGACCTTTTCGTGAAGATGGACGTCGCAACGATGGCCCATTCACTCGAGGCTCGCTCGCCGTTCTGCGACCAGCAGCTGATGGAGCTCGCCGCCGCACTGCCCATGAGCATGAAGGTGGGCGAGAACGACCCCAAGGCGCTGCTCAAGCGGGCCGTGCGGCCGTGGCTGCCGGAGCGGGCGATCGACCGGCCCAAGGTCGGCTTCGCGATCCCGATGGAAGAGTGGCTGCGGCGGAACGGCGTGGCCGACGTGCTGCTCGACCCGCGCACGCTCGAGCGCGGGCTCTTCCGCGGCGAGCGGGTCGAGACCCTGCTCTCCGAGCAGCGCGACGGTGTCGGCGACCACAGCTACCAGGTCTGGTCCCTGCTCGTGCTCGAGCTCTGGTTCCGGACCTATGTCGACAGGGCCGCCGTCGACGCCCCGCTGGAGCTCGCGGCGGCGTGACTGTCCTGACCCCGCAGCGGCTGGCGCCGGTCCGGGTGCGCGGGGTCTCGAAGACGTTCGCGATCCCGCGCCACCGCTCGTGGACGCTCAAGGAGCGGATGCGCCACCCGATCGCGAGCTTCAGCCACGACCACCTCCAGGCGCTGAGCGACGTCTCGTTCGAGATCCGGCCCGGCGAGTTCTTCGCGGTGATCGGCCGCAACGGCAGCGGCAAGAGCACGCTGCTGCGCTGCATCGCGGGCATCCACGAGCCGGACGCCGGCGTGATCGACGTCGACGCCCGCCTGGCGCCCTTCATCGAGCTGGGCGTGGGCTTCCACCCGCAGCTGGCGGCCCGGGACAACGTCGAGGTGGCGGGAACGCTGATGGGGCTGCGTCCCGCGGAGGCGCGCCGCCGCTTCCCGAGCGTGATCAGCTTCGCGGAGCTGGAGGACTTCGTCGAGATGCAGCTCGGCAACTACTCCTCGGGGATGCAGGTGCGGCTGGCCTTCTCCACCTCGTTCCAGGTCGACGCCGACCTTCTGCTGTTCGACGAGGTCCTTGCCGTGGGCGACGAGCTCTTCCGGCGCAAGTGCATGGACACCTTCGAGCGCCTGATCGCCCGCGGGCACACGATCGTCTACGTGACCCACAGCCTGGAGACCGTGAAGAAGTTCGCCGACCGGGTACTGCTGCTCGACCACGGCGAGGTCGTCGCTCTAGGCGAGCCGGACGGCGTGCTCGAGGAGTACGCACGGCGCAACCGCGAGCACGAGCGGATGCAGGGCCCCGCCCCGGAGCCGGACGCCCACTCGGCCGGGCCGGCGGAGCTCGAGGTGCCGGAGTACGAGGTGGCCGGCAACGGGCGCCCCGGGGCGGTGTCCCGTCTGCGGCGCTTCGTGGACGTGGCGCTGGTCCTCGCCCGGGCCGACTTCAAGCTCCGCTACCTCGACTCGATCGTCGGCTACCTCTGGTCGCTGGCGCAGCCGCTCTTGACCTTCCTGGTCCTCTACTTCATCTGGGCCAAGCTCTTCCACCCCGGCAGCGACATCCCCCACTACCAGCTGATCCTGCTGCTCGGGGTCGCCCTGTTCACCTTCTTCAGCGAAGCGACCGGGCACGCCCTCGCGTCGCTCGTCGCCAAGGGCACGATGCTCCGCAAGATCCCGTTCTCGCCGCTGGCGCTGCCGCTCTCGAGCGTGCTGACGAGCTTCTACGTCTACGGGCTCACGCTCCTGATCGCGATCGGGTTCATCCTCGCCAGCGGCATCTCCCCCTCCCTCGCCTGGCTCGAGCTGTTCCCGCTGCTCACCCTGCTCCTCGTCTACACGGTTGGGGTGTCGCTGCTCCTGTCGCTGCTCTACGTCGGCATCCGCGACGTCGAACCGATCTGGATGGTGCTGCTCCGGCTGACGTTCTTCCTGACTCCGGTCTTCTATCCGATCGAGCTCGCCCCGCAGGGCCTCCAGCACGCGCTGATGCTCAACCCGTTGGCGGTGGTCACGGTCCAGGCGCGTCACGCGCTGATCGACCCCTCGGCGCCCAATGCGATCGACGCGGGCGGGCCGCTCGTGCTGGCCGCTTCGCTGGGCCTGGTGGCGGCGATCGTGGCCGCCGGGCTACTGCTCTACCGCAAGCAGGCCCGGCGGATCGCCGAGCGGATCTAGGAGCTCCTCGACCGCCCGCCGGAACGCGTCGATCGTCGCGGGCGGCGGCGGCTCGCGCTCGATGGCGAAGGCGCGGTAGCGCTCGAAGGCTTCGCCCGCCGCGCTCGATCGCTCCCCGAGCCGGCGCGCGGTCTCGGCCGCGGTGAGCGGCAGCTCGGGCACCCCGCGGGCAATGCTCTCGTGGAAGAGGGCCGCCCGCGCGGCGCTGAAGAGCATCGCGAGGATGCCGCCGGCGGCATGCGAGGGCGGCAGCCCGGAGGGCGGCGGGGTGCCCGCCTCGAGCCATGCCCGCTGCTCGACCAGCGCCCGGCGCGCGGTGTCCGCCGCCGACCAGCCGCGTACGTTCGGGAACTGGGCGCTGTCGCGGCCCTCGACCAGGGCGAACGACACGGGGTCGCTGACTGGAGACTTGAGCGCACGCAGCTCCGTCCGCCAGCGGGGCCCGGGGATGACCATCAGCCGCCCGGCCCGGAGCGCCGGCTGCGGTCCGAAGCCCGACGCCCGGGCGGCCGCCGCGAGGTCGTGAGGGTCGGCCGGGTCGCCGTCCCGCGGCGCGAACGTCTCGTCCGCCAGCTTGGGCTGCACCAGGGCCCTCCAGTCGGCGAGCGGGAGCGGCGCCGCGGCCTCGTCGCTGCCGTGGGGAAGCAGCGGCTCGCCCCCGGCCAGCCGCACCTCGGTCGTGCCCTCGCCCTCGATTTCGCCGGCGAGCAGCTCCTCGATCCGGCCCGAGAGGCGGGCGAGCACCGGCAGCACGGCGGCGAGCGGCGGCTCCGGCGAGCGCGAAAGCGAGCGCTGGAGCGCGAGGCCGAGCTCCAGCCCGTCCGCCTCCTCCGGCAACCGCCGCAGCGCCCGGCGCAGGGCGTCCGCGCGATCTGCCGCGCGCTCGCCGTGCGCGAGCCAGAGCCAGACCCGAGCCGGTTCCGCTATCGCCTTGACGCACAGGCTGGCCGTGCGCGGGCCCGGGTCGGCGCACGCCGGCGCCATCCACTGCCACCAGTAGACGAGCTCGAGCCAGGCGGCGATCCGCCGGGCGCCGGCATCGCGCGGGCGCTCGTCAGGCCGCCCGTCGCGTCCGCTCATCAGGCGCCAGTCGCCGGTGGCGTCGTAGAGCCCGGGGCGTTCGAGCATCCGGACCTTGTCCTCGCTGAAGCCGGAGCCGTGATAGGCGGCGCCGTCGAGCGTGAGCGCCGACGCGCCCACGACATCTGCCAGCTGCCTCCGCTCGAGGATCAGTGGGAAGTCGAGCAGCAGGTCCGTGGCCGGGAGGCGGCGGCGCAGGCGCTGCCAGCGCTCGCGGACTCGCATGCGCGCGATGCCGGCCCCGCGCGGATCCTCGGCCAGCACCACAGCGACGTCGACGTCGGAAAGCCCCGGCAGGGCGTCGTTCACGCCGAGGCTTCCGCGCACGTAGGTGGTCGCGCCAGGCTCGCCGCGCGCCAGGTAGGCGGCCCAGGCCCGGGCGGCGAGGCGGTATCCGAGGGCCCACAGGCTGCCAAGCGGAGTGCCCGCGGTCCTGAGCAGAAGCGACTGGACGGCGAGGATGAGCCGCGACCGCGTGGTCAAGGTGATTATCGTATTCGCGCCTTGCGGTCCCCTCGGCTGATCAGCGTGATCATCCCCGTGCTGAACGGAGAGGCGCACGTCGCCGATCAGCTCGCTGCGCTCTCCGGCCAGACCTACCGCGGCGACTGGGAGCTGGTGCTTGCCGACAACGGCTGCACGGACCGGACGCTCGAGATCGTCGAGGAGTGGCGGCCGCGGCTGCCGCCGCTCACGATTGCCGACGCAACCGCCCGCAGGGGGCTGAACCACGCGCGCAACTCGGGCGCGCTGGCGGCTCGCGGCGACTTCCTCGTCTTCTGCGACTCCGACGACGTGGCCACCCCCGGCTGGCTCGAGGCGATGGCGCGCGCCGCGCCCGAGGCCGACATCGTGGGCGGCCGACTCGAATGGGAGGCCCTCAACGACCCGGTCGTCCGGGCCTGGCGGCCGCAGAAGCCGATGACCGACCTCGTGACCGGGCACGGCTTCCTGCGCTATGCGCCGGGCGGCAACATGGGCGTGTGGACGCGCGTGGCGCGGGAGATCGGCTGGGACGAGAAGTTCACCTTCGGCAGCTCCGACCACGGCTTCGCCTGGCGTGCCCAGCTCGCCGGGTATCGGCTCGGCTTCGCTCCCGACGCGCTCATGCAGCAGCGCTTCCGCACTACGCTGCGCGCGACGGCGCGCCAGCACTTCCGCTACGGCCGCTCCGGGCCCCAGCTCCAGCGCGCCTTCCGCCGCCACCTGCCCGAGCCCGACAACCGCAGGGCGCTCGAGGACTGGCGCCGGCTCGTCGCGACGTTCCCACATCTCCTGGGCACGCGCGAGCAACGCGGCTGCTGGGTCCGCTCGGCCACGTTCCGTCTCGGCCGGCTCGTGGGCAGCGTCCAGGCCGGGCTGCTGTGCCTCTGAGCGGGCGGCGGCCGCTCCACCTGGTGGAGATCGGCCTGCGCTGGCCGCCGGAGACGTTCCTCTGCTGGAAGCTCGAGGGCCTCGCCGCCCGTGGCATGCGCGTGACCGTGGCGTCGCGGACCATCTTCGAGCCCGAGGCGCGGCTGGACGGCGTCGAGCTGATCCACCTGCCCCAGGTCGGCCGGCTCCCGGGCCGCCTCGGGCTGGCGCTCAGGCTGCTTGCGCTCTTCCTCACCGCGCCGCGCCGTGCCCTGACGCTGCTGCGAGCCGTCCGCCGCGTCCCGCGCGGCTACCGGGAGTACCGCGGCGGCTACGGTCGGCTGCTCGGCAACTGCCTCCCGCTCGCGCGGCTGCGGCCGGACATCGTTCATTTCGAGTGGAACAGCGCGGCCGCGCTCTACCTGCCGCTGTTCGACGTCTGGCGCTGCCCCGTCGTGACGAGCTGCCACGGCAGCGAGGTCAGCCTCTACCCCCATGTGCCCGGGCACGAGTTCTCCAGCGAGCGCCTTCCCGCCGTGTTCGCGGGCGCCGCCGCCGTCCACTGTGTCTCCGAATCGCTCCGCGAGGAGGCGCAGCGCTTCGGGCTCGAGCCCGGCAAGGCGCGCGTGATCCGCCAGGGCGTCGATCCCGAGCTCTTCCGCCCGAACGGGGGGCCGCCGCCGGGCGAGGCCCCGCTGCGGGTGATCTCGGTCGCCTGGCTGCGCTGGATGAAGGGATTCGAGTGGGCGCTGATCGCCGTTCGCAGGCTGCTGGAAGCCGGCGTCCCCGTGCGGCTTGAGGTGATCGGCGGCGACCCCACCGAGGAGATCGGCGAGCCGAGCGAGCGGGCGCGGATCGCCCACACGCTGTCCGACCTCGGCCTCGAGGACCACGTGCACCTGCTCGGGAAGCTCAGCTCCGCCGACGTCGCGGCCCGGCTCCAGGCCTCCGACGTCCTGCTGCTTCCGAGCCTCGACGAGGGCCTGCCCACAGTCCTGCTCGAGGCGATGGCCTCGGGCATCCCCGTGGTGGCCACCGACTGCGGGGGGGTCTCGGAGTCCTTCACGCACGAGCTGGAGGGCCTGCTCGTCCCGCCTCGGGACGCGGCCGCGATGGCCGGCGCGCTCGAGCGCCTGTGGCGCGACCCGGCCCTGCGGGCCCGCATGGGCGAGGCCGGGCGGCGAACCGCCACGACGCGCTTCACGCTCGATCGGCAGCTCGAGGAGTTCCACGCCCTGTACCGGGAGCTCGCGGCGGCGTGACCGGACGCGTGGCGATGCTCGTGTCGACGAGCGGCGACGACGGCGGCGCCGTGATCGCCTACCGCCTGCGCCACCTGCTCGAAGCGGGCTGGGACGTCCGCCTCTTCTGCAAGGGCGGCGTCTGGGGCCGCGAGCCCGCGCTGCAGGACGAGGCGCTCCGCGGGCGCGTCCAGGTGGCGGCCCGTGCACGCGCCGACTCCGCTCCGTTCCAGCGCCGCCTGCGCCGGCTCCGCCCGGCACTGGTCCACATCCACTCCGGCCACCTGGCATCCAAATACGTGGCCCGGGGGCTGCTCCCCGACCAGCGGCTCGTCGTGAGCTTCCGCGAGGACGGTCAGGACCTGGACGCGCCCGAGCTCGACGGCATCTGGCGACGCGTCACGCTGGCCCTCTTCCCCAGCGATGTCGCCTGCGGGCGGGCCCTCGACCGGGGCTGCCCCGAGGAGCGGGCGGAGGTGCTCGAGCCCGCGATCGAGATCCGGCCGAACGGCGCAAACGGCGAGGGGCCGCTGCGGCTGGTTAGCTTCGGCCCGCTCGTCTGGGAGCGCGGCTACGAGCACTCGGTGCACGCGGTGGCCCTGCTCCGCGAGATGGGCGTCCGCTGCGAGTACCGGATCGTCGGCGAGGGCGAGCACGTCCAGGCGGTCGCGTTCGCGCGCCACCAGCTCGGGCTGCATGACGAGGTCCGGCTCGTGGCGCCCGACGGCAAGCCGCTCGAGTCCGCCGACGTGTTCGTGGACCCCGCGGTGAGCGACTCGGCGTCGTCCACCGCCCTGGCCGCCGCGCAGTCGTCGGGCGTCCCCTACGTGGCCACCGCCCGCCGCGAGGCGCCGCCGGAGGGCGGCGGCATCGTCGTGCCCCGCCGCGACCCGGTCGCGCTGGCGGAGGCGCTCGCCCGGCTGGCACGCGACCCCGGCCTGCGGCGGCGCCTGGGCCGGCAGGGGCAGCAGCAGACCGGTTTCGCAGGCGTCTACGACGACGCGCAGCGGCTCGAGAGCCTGTACCGCCGCGCCCTTTCCTGATGCACCTCCTCGAGGTCGGCGTCCACTGGCCCCCGGAGACGTTCCTCCGGCGCAAGCTCGAGGGTCTCGCGGCCGGCGGCATGCGCGTGACGGTGGCGGCAAACGCGATCCGCGACGCCGATGCCGAGCTTGCAGGCGTCGAGCTGATCCCGCCCGCCCGGGCCGGATCCGGCCTGCGTGACGCGCTCGCGCTCCTCGTCCGGTCGCCGCGCCGGCTCGCTCGGCTGCTGCTGGGCGTACGGCGCGTGCCGCCGGGCCTCGCCCGCCGCCACGGAGGGCGCCGCGCGATCCTCCGCATGTGCCTGCCGCTGGCCCGGCTGCGGCCCGACGTGGTCCAGTTCGAGTGGAACGTCGCCGCCGTGGACCACCTGCCGCTGTTCGCCGTCTGGGACTGCCCGGTGGTGACGAGCTGCCGCGGCAGCGACCTCACCGTGTACCCGCACGTGCCGGCGCTCGCCGCATACGCCGCGGGGTTGCCGGAGGTCCTCGGGCGGGCGAGCGCCGTGCACTGCGTCTCGGAGTCGCTCGTGGCCGAGGCCGCGCGCCACGGCCTCGACATCCACAAGGCGCGGGTGATCCGGCCGGCGGTCGACCCGGCCGCATTCCAGTCGGCCGCGGGCCGAGCCGGCGGCGCCTTCCGCGTCCTGATGGTCAGCGAGCTGCGCTGGGAGAAGGGCTACGAGTACGCGCTCGGCGCCGCCCGCGAGCTGGTGGACAAGGGCGTGCCGCTGGCGCTCGAGCTGCTGGGCGGGGTGCCGCCCGCCGGCTCATCAGAGCGCAACCGCATCGCCCACACCGTGGCGGACCTCGGCCTCGAGCGGCACGTGACCCTGGCGGGGGCGGTCAGCCCGGAGGAAGTCGGCCGGCGCCTGGCGCGGGCGGACGTGCTCCTTCAGTCGAGCCTGGCCGAGGGGATTCCCAACACGGTTCTCGAGGCGATGGCGTGCGGGCTCCCCGTCGTGACCAGCGAGGCCGGCAGCGTGACCGAGGCGGTCAGCGATGGGATCGAGGGCTTCGTCGTCGAGCCGCGGAGCGCGCCGGCGCTCGCCCAGGCGCTCCTCCGCCTCTGGCGGGACCCGGCCCTGCGCCGGCGCATGGGGGTCGCCGGCCGCGAGCGGGTACGGAGCGGCTTCACCCTCGAGCGCCAGCTCCAGGACTTCCTCTCGCTCTATGGCGAGCTGACAGCCGCCCGGTGAGCGGGCGGCTGCCGACAGCCACGGTCGTCGTGCCGGCCTACAACGCCGAGCGGACCATCGACGAGTGCGTGCGTTCGCTGCTCGACCTGCGCTACCCGGAGGGCGCGCTGGAGCTGATCGTGGTCGACAACGGCTCCTCCGACGCGACCGCCGGGCGCCTCCGCACGTACGGCGACCGTGTCCGCGTGATGCAGGCGAGCCGGCGCGGGCCGTCGGCGGCCCGCAACGCCGGGCTTCGCGGCGCCGAGGGCGAGGTCGTGGCCTTCACGGACGCGGATTGCCGCGTCGAACCGGACTGGCTGGCCCGGCTCGCCGAGCCGCTCGAGCGGGACGAGGTGGCGATCGCGGGCGGCCGCATACTCGCCCGGCGGCCCGCGAACGACGTGGAGCTCTTCGGCGAGGTGATCCACGACCACCGCCAGGCGATCGAGGTCTTCGACCCTCCCTACGCGATCACGATGAGCTGGGCATCGCGGCGCGCGACGCTTCGCGAGCTCGGTGGGTTCGACGAGAGCGTCCGCCGCGGCGAGGACGTGGACCTCTCGTACCGGGCGATCCAGGCGGGCTACCAGATCGCCTTCGTCGAATCGGCCGTGGTCTACCACCGCAACGAGTCGAGTCTCGCCGGCCTCTTCCGCGAGGGCTTCCTCCACGGTGTGGGCGGTGTCCGCACTCGCAAGCGCCACGAGCGCTTCCTGCACGAGCTCGGCCACCGCGGCGCCGTGAACGGCCGCGCCTACGCGGAGATCGGGCGGCGCGCGCTGGACTGGGCGCGCGGCCGGGACGCGGAGCGGGCGCGCTGCGAGACGGCGTTCAACTCGGGGAAGCGGGCCGGGCAGCTGCTGGGATCGCTGCGCTTCCGCCACCTCGACCTGTGAGCAGCTCGAGCGAGCGCCCGCCGGCGGCCGCCGCGTGTCCCAGCGAGTAGCCGAGCCCGCCGCGCTTGCGCGCCGACTGCGGCAGGGCCCTGAGGACCCGCCAGTGGAGAGACACCTCGTGGCGCAGGCCGTGAGCGATGCCGATGTGCCGGTAGCGACGGACGAGCATGCCGGCCGCGCGGCCGTAGCGCCAGTGCTGGCGCAGCAGCGCGCTCAGCCGGGCGGGGCAGCGGCGATCCATCACGGCCTCGCCCGCGAAGCCGAGCCGATAGCCGTGCAGCTGTGCCCGCCAGGAGATGTCGACGTCCTCCCCGGCGACCAGGTCCTCGTCGAACCCTTCCAGGCGAGCAAAGACGTCGGACCAGTAGGCGGAGTTGCCGCCGCTCGCGAACGGCATGAACTGGAGGGCCCGCATGGGCCCGTGCGTCGGAGGCACTCCCACCCAGGCGGCCCGGTCGGGGTCGTTGAGCGAGTTGACCATGAACCGGCCGGTCACGATGTCGGCGCTCTGCGCGGCCGCCACCATCCCCCTGAGCCATCCCGGGCGGGCCTGGTTGTCGGCGTCGCAGAACGCGATCAGGTCGCCCTGAGCGGCGGCGGCTCCGACATTCCGGGCGTGGGAGGCGCCGCGGCGCTCCGACGCGTCCAGCACGCGCAGCGCCGGGACACTTCGGCCCGCCTCGCGCGCCACGCGAGCGCTGCCGTCGCTCGAGCCGTTGTCCGCCACCACGAGCTCCCAGTCGCCGCGATAGTCCTGTGCCGCGAGGCAGGCGATCTGGTCGCCGAGGAAGCGCGCCTGGTCGCGCACCGCGAGCACGACGCTCACGAGGCGCGGCGCCTCCCTCTGCGAGGATTCCCGACGCGCTTGCGGATCGCTCACGTCTCAATCATCCACGGCCCGCTCGACAACCGCATCGTCGAGAAGCAATGCCGGACCCTCGCCGACGCGGGATACGAGGTCCACTACGTCTCCGGCGGAATCCCGGCCGGGCGGCGCGAGGGCATCCGCTTCCACTCTCTGAGCGAGCGGTCGGTCCGGCCGGCGGCGCGCAACCAGCCGCGCCTGCTGGCGCGGGCCATGGTCGAGACGCTGCGGCTGCGCGCTGCGGTCTACCACCTGCACGACGCCCACCTGATCCCACTCGGGCTCCTGCTCAAGCTCACGGGCGCCGCGGTCCTCTACGACGTGCACGAGGACTACGAGGCCCATGCGCGCACCAAGCTCGCCGGGCGGCCCGTGCGCGGCGGGCTCAAGGCGCTCATGTGGCGCGCGCTCGAGGCGGCGGCGCGCGCCCGTTTCGACGCCTTCCTCTGCGCCTCGCCGGCGCTGGCACGCCGGTTCCCGCCGGCGCGCACGATCGTGGTAGGCAACTTCCCACGGCACCGCGACTACGAGCTCGGGCCCTACCGGGAGCGCCCGAACACGATCATGTGCAGCGGAAACCTGTCCGCGATCCGCGCCTTCCCCGAGCTCGTGGCGGCGCTCCGGCTGCTGCCGCGGGAGCTCGACGTTCGCCTGCTCGCGATGGGCCAGCTCCGCAACGGCGCCAAGCGCGCGCAGCCGGGCTGGGAGCGGGTCGATCACGTGCCCTGGCAGCCGTTCCCCGAGGTAATCCGGGGGATGCTCCGCGCGAGGATCGGAGTCGCGCTGCTGCGGCCGCTCCCGAACCACATGGACGCCATCCGCTCGAACAAGCTCTTCGAGTACATGGCCGCCGGGCTGCCGGTTGTCGTCTCGGACCTGCCCGAATGGCGCGACATCGTGCTCGGCGTGGGCTGCGGGCTCGTCGTCGACCCGGCCGACCCGGCCGCGATCGCCGAGGCGCTCGAGCGGCTCCTGACGCACCCCGAGGAGGCGGAGGAGATGGGCCTCCGCGGTCGCGCCGCGGTCTGCGACCGCTTCAACTGGGACGGCGAGGGAGCGCGACTGCTGTCGGCATACCGGCGGCTGCTCGGGGAGCCCGCACCCCGGCCGGAGCCGGAGCCGGAACCGGCGCGGGCGCCGGAGCCGGAGCCGGTCGCAGCGAAGTAGCGGCGTAGACCTCCGCCAGCCGCTCCGTCTGCTCGCGCTCGTCGCAGCGCGCGAGGGCCCAGCGCCGGGCCGCCGAGCCCATCGGCTCGGCCGCGGCGAGCGCCCGGACGATCGCGTCCGCCACGGCCTCGGGCCGCGGGGGCACGAGCAGCGCGCCGCCGCTGCCCGCCAGCTTCTCCTCGATCTGGGGGAGGTCCGACAGGACCAGCGGCAGGCCGCTCGCAAGCGCCTCCCAGACGGAGCTCGGCGAGCCGTCGCTGCGCGGGATCGAAACCCCCACGCTCGCCGCCCCGAACCAGGCCGGCATCTCGGAGTGGGAGACGCGTCCCACGGCGCGCACGCCGCGTGCGCCCGCGAGGGCATCCGCCGCCCCCGGCGCCAGTGGGGCGTCGCCGTGGACGAGAACGAGCGTCGCCCCGGGGAGGCGCCGGCGCACGATCGCGAACGCCTCGAGCACCACGTCCAGGTTGTAGAGCTCGCTCCCGGCGCGGAAGCTGAGGACGAGCGGGCCCTCCGGCAGCCCGAGCTCGCGGCGGAGCCGCGCCCGCTCGCCGGCCCGGGGTGGCCGGAAGCGCGAGAGGTCGACCCCGAGGTCGGCCAGGTCGACGCGCTCGCGCGGCGCGCCGCGCGCGACCATCGCCTGCCGCATGTGACGAGAGCGCGCGATCAGGCGGTCGGCTCGGCGGAGGACGAGATCGCCGCGGACCCGCTCCGTTTCGGAGTCGGGCACGTAGACGTCACAGCCCCAGCCCGTGACCAGCAGCGGCGACTGGCCGAGCAGCGCCGCGTAGTAGGGCCACTTGGGCAGCCAGTGGGCGTGGACGAAGTCCGGGCGCAGCCGCTCGAGCACGGAGCTGAGCCAGGCGAGGTGTTCGGACTCGCTGCCGCCGTATATCTCCTCCGGCGAGTACGCGACCTCGTCCGCCAGGCCCGAGAGGTCGACCGGCAGCCTCCCGGGCCGAACGTGCCCCGCCGCGACGACCGTGTGCCCGAGCGCCCGGGCGTGGGTCGACCAGCGCCTGAGATGGTTGTTGTAGAGCGGGCCGAGCTGGAGGACGCGCACGGCGCAGCATGGTATGACCGGCGGCGCATGCGTCGCGAGGACGTCCGCAACGCCCTCCTCCTCGCCCTGCTGGCCGCCCTGGTCCGGTTCCCGACGCTCGGCCACCAGAGCTTCGAGCACGACGAGGCGATCACCGTCAGCCTGATCGTCCACCCGAGCCTCGTCGACACCGTGCGGGCGGTGGGCGGCGAGACCAGCCCACCTCTCTTCTACGTGCTCGAGTGGCTCATGTCGAAGCTGTTCGGCTCGGGCGAGGTGGCCATGCGGTCGGTGTCCGCGCTGGCCGGGACCCTCACCGGGCCGGTGGTCTACGAGCTGGGGAGGGCGACGATCTCGCGGCGCGTGGGGCTCGTAGCGGGCGCGTTGATCGCGGTCAGCCCGGTGCTCGTCTGGTACTCGCAGGACGCCCGCCCGTACGCCCTGCTCGTCTTCCTGGGCGCCCTGTCCCTGCTTTGCCTCGTGCGCGCGGTCGAGTCCGGCACGCGGTTCTGGCTGGCGGCGTGGGCGCTGGCGTGCGCGGCCGCCTTCGCCAGCCACTGGTTCGCGGGCTTCCTGATCGCCCCCGAGGCGGCCTGGCTCCTCCTGCGCCGGCGCGGCTCGCGCGACGCCCGGTGGGCGGTTGCCGGGACCGCGGCCGCCACGGTCGTGCTCCTGCCGCTCCTGATCCATCAGAGCGCCCACGGCGGGGCTGACTGGATCGCGACGATCGACCTCGGCTACCGGATCCGGGAGGCCGGCGAGGAGTTCGTGTCCGGAAACGACCCTCGCAGCGTCCACCCCGTGCCCCTCCTGGCGGCCCTGGTGGTGGCGGCCGCACTCGCCCTGCTCGCGCTGCGCGCGGACGAGCACGAGCGTCGCGGCGGGCTGTTCGGCCTCGGGATCGGGCTGGCGGCCTGCGTGCTGCCGCTGGCGTTCAGCCTGGCCGGCCGCGACTTCCTGATCGCCAAGAACCTGCTGGTCGCCCTGGCGCCGCTGACGCTCGGCGTCGCGGCCGGTCTCGGCGCGCGCCGTGCCGGCCTCCCGGGGCTCGCGCTCGCCGCCGTCCTCTTCTGCCTGTCGCTGGGCGTGGTGGTGGCCGTGAGCAGGGACTCGACCCTGCAGCGCTGGGACGCGCGCGGCGCCGCGCGGGCGATGGGCCGGCCGACGGGCGAGCGGGCCGTGGTAGTGCCGTACAACCAGGACATCGGGCTCGCCATCTACCTGGCCGACTGGAAGCCGGCGGGCCCGTCACCGCGCGTGGACGAGGTCGTCGTGCTGGGCAGGTACGACCCGGACCGCCTGAGGGCCCCGAGCGGCTTCCGCCGTGTCGAGACCCGCCGGCTGACCGCCTTCGAGATGACCCGCTTCCGGGCCGCGCTGCCGCTCCGGGTCTCGCGCCGCCGGCTCGCGACCACCGACCTCGGCGGCGGCTGTACCCCCAGCTCGACGGTCAGCGGGTGCGAGCAGGGGAGCGTTCTTCTGGAGCGTCCGAGCGGCTGACGTCCCAGGCCTCGCTGCCCGACCCGCGCAGCGCCGGGTCGGGGCCCGGCGCCTCCACCACTCCGGCCCAGCCCGGGCTGCGGCGCTCGCGCTCGAGCGCGGCATCGAGGTAATCCTCGACCAGGGTCAGCCCCTCGAGCCCGGGGATGTCGGAGACGGTGCGATCGATCTCGCGCAGCATCTCCCTGCCCTCGTCGTCGTAGCCGAACAGGTAGAGCGTGAGAGCGTCGACCTCCTCCCGCGACTTGACGCCCGCTCCCACCGGGGTCCAGAAGTTCTCGAAGACCCAGCGCACCACGCGGCGGGTCCGGCGCGGCGCCCGGGTGAGGCGGGCCTTGCCCTGCGCCCGGTAGAAGGCGAAGTGGCGGCGCTCGTCCTGGATCACGCGCTTCAGCATCTCGTTGAGGACCGGGTGGTCGGAGCGGCGGATCAGCGCGTGGTAGCCGGTGAGCGTCGTCAGCTCGTTGATCGCTCCCCAGGTCATGTGCAGGGCGATGAAGTCGGGGAGCAGCATCGAGCCGAGCATCATCGGCACGAGCGAGAGCTGGTGCCCGATCCCCAGCTCCTCGCGCACGCGCTGCGTGCGCCGCGCGCGCGTGGGCATCGGCGTGCTCCCGTCGGGAAGCTTGGGCTCCGCGGGCACCTCGATCCCGTAGGCGCGGAGGAAGTCGGAGAACGCCTCCCCGTGCCAGAGCTCCTCGTAGACCCAGCAGGAGAGGAAGGCGGTGATCTGCGGGTCGCTGGCGGCGCGGGTCCCGAGCAGGTCGCGCAGGTAGATCACCGTGTGGGTCTCGATGTCCATCATGTAGTGCATGCACATCACGTCCCCGTCCGAGAGCGGGTGGTCGGGGATGCGGTCCCAGTCGAGGTGCGAGAGGTCGAGCTTCTTCGACGCCCGCAGGTAGCGGTCGAGGTCGAACTCGATGGCGATCTTGTCCGTCATCGGCGCGCCGCCCGGCCGCCTGCGCCAACCGGAGCCGAGGCGTCCGCGCCGCGCTCCGCCACGTCGCGCTCGAAGCGCTCGTCCATCTCGGGCGTCTGCTGACGGCCGCCCACGTCGAAGAAGGGGAACGAGAAGCCGCGGGTGAGCAGGAGCAGCCTCACCCAGCCGGGCACGACGACCCAGCGGCGGCGGCGCTCCATCCCGTCGGCGATGGCCTCGCCGGCGACCGACACCGGATAGGTCTTGCGGAACGGGCCCGGCAGCTTGGCCCGCGCGTTGCCGAAGACCGGATGCTCGTCGCCCCCGGAGACCATGTCCGTGTCGATCCAGGAGAAGTAGCCGACCCCGACGTCCGTCCCGAGGTGCTTGACCTCCTGGCGCAGGCTGTCGGCGAAAGCCTCGATCCCGGCCTTGGCGGTGGAGTAGGCCGCCATCCCCGGCGCGTGCACCACCGCCGCCAGCGACGCGATCACCAGCACGTAGCCGCGCCGCTCGAGCACGTGCGGCAGGCAGGCCCGCACCGTCCGCCAGGCGCCGAGCAGGTTGATCTCGATCGTCCGCTCGAAGGCGTCCGGATCGATTGCGCGCACCATGCCGGTGGTGGCGATCCCGGCGTTGGCGATCACTGCGTCGATCCCACCGAAACGGTCGACCGTGCCGTCCACCGCCGCCTGGAGCGCGTCGGGATCGGTCACGTCGGCCTCGAACCAGGCGGCGCTCTCCCCGATCTCGCTCGCCACGCGCTCGAGCTCCTCCGGCTCGAGGCCGACCAGCGACACGCGCGCGCCGCGGGCGGCGAGCTGGCGCGCGCTCTCGGCGCCGATGCCTCGCGCGGCGCCCGTGATGAGAACCGATCGTCCTGCCGGCGACCAGGTCACGGCGAGACTTTAACCCGGCGGCCCGCCCGCGTGGGCGGCACTCGATCGCGCAGCTCGCCGAGCAGGCGCTCGGCCATCTCTGCCGGCTCCTCCCCGTCCCGCGGCTGACCGCTGGCGGGCTCGAACACCTCCACCCGGACCCTCGGCCGGCGGGGGAAGCGCACGAAGTCGGTGGTGCCGCTCACGGCGCACAGCACAACGCGCACGTTGGGGCACGCGTGGGCGAGCCAGTAGACGCCGCTGCGCGCCCGCAGCCGCTCGCCGAGCGAGAGCTTGCCTTCGGGGAAGATGCATACGGCCTCGCCCGCACGCAGCGCTTCCTCGGCCTTCGACAGCGCCCCGCGGTCGCCGGTGCCGCGCTCGATCGGGATCTGCCGCATCCCGTTCATCAGCGGGGCGAGCCCGCGAATCTTCCACAGGTTGGCCCGCGCGAGGTAGCGGAGCTGGCGCCGCCGCAGCAGGGCGATCCCGACGATCACCGGGTCCATCTGCGAGTCGTGGTTGGGCACCACGAGCAGCGGCCCCTCGCGAGGGACGTGCTCGAGGCCCTCGACCCGCGTCCGGCCCCACCACGCGGCCGGACGGAGCAGGGTCGCGATCAGCCGGTAGAGCATGTCCGGTAGCGCCGCGAGAGCCTCACCAGGCGGCCGTCGCCCATCCGCACCCGGGCGCGGGCCCGATGCGTATGACGGCGGCCGCGGTGGCGGCGGCGGTCGATGATCTTGCTGAGCGGCGGGTGCGTGTCACGCGCCACGCGGCGGCGGCCGCGGTAGAAGTTCGCGCGGATCGCGTCGCGGCTGTCCCGCCCGGCGATCGCGGCCCGCACGCGGCTGTGGCGGCAGCGGAAGCGGAGGCGTAGCCGCGGCTTCCGCGGGCGGGCGGGCGTCCTCGTGCTCAGCTCGCGCACGAGCGAGCGGTAGGCGGCGAAGGCCGGCTTGCGGTCGTAGTCGTCCTCGAGCAGGCCGAAGTGCTGGAACAGCGAGGGGGAGCCGGTGTCGCCGTCGCGGAGGTTGAACCAGCGGTAGTCGCTCACGTTGTAGGTGCCGCGGAAGTCGTGGACCGCGCGCACCATGAGCCGCAGGGCGTCGGTTTGCTTCGCGTAGGAGCGCGCCGGCGGCTGGGTCGGCCAGCCGTTCTCCTCGATGCGCATCGGCACCGACTCCGGGATGCCGGGGATCCGCGCGTAGCAGCGGAGGGAGCTCATCGCGTCGACGATCCCGTCGCGCTCGCCGCCGCTCGTCTCCGCGGGCGGGAAGACCGTGCCCGGGTAGGCGTCGAGCCCGATCCAGTCGAGCGCCTTGACGAACGCCTTGCCGCCGCGGTCGCGCACGCCGTTCCAGAAGCTCGTCTCGCTCGCCGGGTCGAGCCGGTAGGCCCAGTTGAAGCCGATCTTGATCTGCCCCGGCCTCCCGATGCGGCGCAGCTCGTCCTTGGCCGCGATCACGCCGTCGACGAGGGCCTGGCGGGCGCCGTCGTAGGAGCCGTCGGATGAGTCCGCGCTGATCGTGAAGTTCACCTCGTTCGTCACCTGGATCGCCACCACGCCCCGGTTGACCGCGAACCTGCGCACAACCTCTCGTACGTAGCGGGTCCAGGCTTGGATGTCCCCCTCCTGCGCCGAGCTCGGGTGGTAGCGGAGCTGGAGCTCGACCTGGTAGCCGCGGCTGGTGAAGCGGCGAGCGATGGCCAGATAGCGGTTGATGCCCGCCTCCCCGTCCGACCAGAAGAGGCGGTTGAGGCGGAGCACGAACGGCCCGCTCGGCGGCCGCAGCTGCGCCAGCGCCTCATCCGTCCTGGACGGCTGCTCCGGCACGGCCGCCCCGGGCAGGGGCCCGATCTGGCCCGCCTGGACCAGCGGGCCGATGCCGAAGCGCAGGCGCGGCCCCGGCTTCTGGGGCACCTTCGACGCGTCGGTGTCGCCGACGCAGCCCGGGTCGGACTGACCACGGGCGGCGGCCGGCATGACTGCGAGCGCAAGCACAGCGACGACCACTGAAACAAAGGGGACGGGGCCCTTTCTTTCACGGCCCATGAGTACGGTACGGGGCATGGGTTCGTTCACCGAGGAAGGGCAGGATCTCAGCCCCGAGCAAGTGCGGGAGCTGGTCGAGGGCGGGAGCATCCAGCTGATCGACATCCGCGAGGACTACGAGCACGACGCCGGCCGGATCGACGGCGACCGCCACATCGTGATGGACCACCTTGCTGCCGAGGCCGGTTCGCTCGCCGCGGACGAGCCGATCGTCTTCTACTGCCGCACCGGGTCGCGCTCCGCAGTGGCGACCCAGGCCTTCCGCGGGGCCGGCCGAGAGGCCTACAACCTGGACGGCGGCATCGTGGCCTGGGTCGACCGCGGGCTGCCTATCGAGGGCGAGGTGGCGCCCCACTGAGCTGGCCCGCGTAGGGGCCGCGGCCGGTCAGGCACGCGGCGCCGCAGCGCGCAGCCAGCTCCAGCGCCGAGTCGAGCGGCAGCTCCGCGCCGAGGCCGAAGGTGAGGCCGGCCGCGAAGCTGTCGCCGCAGCCATAGGCGTCGCGGACCTCCCCGCGGAGCGGCGTCGCCTCGTAGCGGCCGCTCTCGCCGCCGCGCTCCCAGGTGCCGCCCGCGGCGCCGGCCGGGAGGCCTACAACCTCGACGGCGGCATCGTGGCCTGGGTCGACCGCGGGCTGCCTATCGAGGGCGAGGTGGCGCC
>DASXBA010000057.1:0-3007 GCA_036406475.1 Thermoleophilaceae bacterium
CCTCGCCCGAGACGGTGCGCGCCCGGCTCTCGGCCGTCTATGCCGGCTGGCTCGAGGAGGCCGGCGTCGCCGTCCCGCGCGGCGCGGACGGGGCTCCGGCGCATCCGATCGAGATCAGCCCGCTCGTCGCGCTCGACGCCGGCGAGCTGGCAGCGCGGGTCGACCCGGCGCTGGACGTGTCGGGGGCCGTGCTCCTCTCCTGACGGCTCCGGCGCTCCTCGTCGCCCCTCCGTGACACCGGGCGTGTCAGCGTGGGCCGGTGCGGCTCTTGCTCGACATCGTCCTGCCGCCGCGGTGCGCGTTGTGCCCGTCCGCCGAGGAGCCGGTGTGCGGGCCGTGCCTGGCCCGGCTCCCGTACCTGACCGGCCCGGCGTGCGCGCGCTGCGGGCGGCCAACCGCCATACCGGTCGCGGACTGCCGTGAGTGCAGCGGCCGCCGTCTTGCGTTCCGGCGCGCGGGGGCGGCGGTGGCCTACGAGGGCGGCGGCCGCGAGCTCGTGCGGCACCTGAAGAGCGGCCGCCGGCGGGCGCTGGCGCTGCCGGCGGGGGCAATCGTCGCGGCGCTCCTGGACGCGGACGGCTGCGAGGCGGTCTGCTGGGTACCGGGGGACTGGTGGCGGACGGTCCGGCGTGGGTGCCACCCGGCCGAGCTCGTGGCCCGCGAGGCGGCCCGCCGCTGGGGGCTTCCGGCGGTCGACCTGCTCGAGCCTGCGCGGCTTCGGCGGCCGCAGCGGGGGCTCGACCCGGCGGCCCGCCGGCGCAACGTGCGCGGCGCGTTCCGCGTGCGGCGGGCGGCCGGGGTCCCGGCGGCCGTGGCGCTGGTCGACGACGTCTACACGACGGGTGCCACGCTCGACGCCTGCGCCCGGGCGCTGCGTGACGCCGGGGCGGAGGTCGTCGACGGCTTCACGCTCGCCCGCGCGGTCCGCTGGTGACCGACTATGGTTCGGAGCACCTAGCCGCCGGAGGAGTCGCCCATGAAGCTTCAGGTGAAGGGCCGGAACGTGGACGTCACCGACTCGCTGTTCTCCCACGCAGAGCGCAAGCTGGGCAAGCTTGCGAAGCACCTTTCGGACGAGACCCGGTGCGAGCTCGAGCTCGCGGTCGAGCACAACCCCTCGATCACCGAGCGACAGGTTGCGGAGGTCACGGTCTGGACGAAGGGGCCGATCCTGCGCGCTCGGGAGAGCTCGCCCGACATGTATGCGTCGATCGATCTGGTCGCCGACAAGCTCGAGCGGCAGGTCAAGCGGTACCGCGAGCGGCGGACGCGGAAGTCCGCCCAGCACGTCGCCGTCCACCACGCGCCGCCGCCGGCGGAGTCCGCGGCGCTGCCTGACGAGGAGACCACGGTGATCGTCAAGACCAAGCAGTTCAACATGAAACCGATGCCTCCCGAGGAGGCCATGCTCCAGCTCGAGCTGATCGGCCACGACTTCTTCGTCTTCGTGAACGCGGAGTCGGAGGACGTGAACGTCATCTACAAGCGCCGCGACGGCAACTACGGGCTCATCGAGCCCTCCCAGAACGGCGAGGGCTAGAAGAACTTCGCAAGCGGCTTGGCCTGGGCCGCGTGGCCCAGGTGCGAGAACCGGAAGCCGGCCTCGATGGTGCGCAGGAGCGAGTAGGCGGAGCGGCGCTTCGTCAGCCGGACGTGCCTCGGGCCGTTGTGGACGATCGCGATGAGCGGCTGGTGGCCGCCGTGGACGCCTTCGACGCAGCAGCCCGAGGTGTCGCCCTTGTCCGCCTCGTCCCAGGTGATGAAGATCGCACCGTGATGGCGGAACCCGCGCGAGCGCATGATGCGCGGCACCCAGGTGTGCATCCAGGCGTCGGCCACGCCCTCGCTTCCGCTGTGCATGTTGTGCACGTCGGTCGGCACGATGTAGCTCAGCGCCGGCGGCCGTCGCAGGCTCTTGCGGAACGCCCGGAACGGGAGGATGTGGCGGCGCTGGCGCGGCTTCTGGACGATGCTGCGGAAGTAGACGAACGGGTTGTGGTGGCGCCGGTAGTCGCCGACGTCGCGCCCCGTGTAGCCCGCCTCCGGCAGGCCCTCGATATACCCCCGCCAGCGCAAGCCGTGGAGCGCGAACTGGCCCGCCAGCGTCCGGCCGCGGTAGTTCCCCGGGCAGCCGTTGCTCGTGCACCGGTGCGTCGAGCCCGAGATCATCGCCAGGTAGTTCGGCAGGCTCGGGTGGGTCACGGCGTAGTAGCGCGTCGCCACCCCGTGCCTGCGCGCCAGGTGGTTCAGGAACGGCACGCTCGGGTTCCCGATGATCTCGTCGTAGCTGTGGTTCTCGAGCACGAACACCCACACGTGCTTCAGCCGCGGCACCTTGGCCGCCCCGGCGGCCGGCGCCGCCACCGCCGCGACCGCGGCCGCCGCGAGCAGCGCGACGGCGAGCCTGTGCCACTTGGCCATCGCCTTCGAGTCTCGTTGCCGTTCGTGATGGGCGTGTTAGAACCGGGTGAGGATTTCGCCTGGGCGCTGGCTGAGGCTGGAAGGCGCGGTGAGCTCTGCGAAGAAGGGCACTTGGCCGTGCCGCGGCGTGTCATTGCAGTTCTTGCAGCGGCTTGTTGCAGTCGAGGAGCAGCGACCAGAGAACCCACTTGGCTCTTTGGGTGAGTGTCATTTCCGTTCCTCCACACACTTGCAACACCCCGTGACCCATCTGGTTATCTCGCCTGCGCCCGCCACAACCGCTGCAACGTCAGCGCGAGGTCGCGCCCGCTCCGCTGCTGTACAAGGCCCGGCGTGTCCGTGATCGCCGCGCTCCGTGCCCGGCACGCGGCCGACACGGCCCGCGCGCCCAGCATCCGCACCATGCGCCGCTGGTGCGCCGAGCGCCGCTGGCTCGCCCGACCACCCTGACGCGTCAGTCCAGGAACGCGGTCGCGCCGGCGCTCGCGATGAACGGCGCGGCGAGCTCGGCCTGGCGCTCCGCTTCCTCCCGCATCCCACATGCACCGAGCTCCTCGGCGGCGCGCGCACGGGCGTACGCGGCGCC
>DASXBA010000058.1:0-1763 GCA_036406475.1 Thermoleophilaceae bacterium
GAAGAAGCTGCGCCTGAGTGACAGCGTCGAGCGCTGGCTCCCGAAGCTCGTCCCCAACGGGCGCAACATCACGATCCGCCAGCTCCTCAACCACACGAGCGGACTGTTCGACCACGAGAAGGACGAGCGGATCCTCGCTCCCTACCTGAACGGCGACCTCGGCCACTACTGGGCGCCCATCCAGCTCGTGCGGATGGCCGTCTCGCACCCGCCCAACTTCCCGCCCGGCAAGGGCGAGGAGTACTCGAGCACCAACTACATCATCGCCGGCCTGATCGTCGAGAAGGTCACCGGCCACTCGATCGGGACCGAGCTGCGCAACCGGATCTTCCGGCCTCTCCACCTCGGCGACACCTTCTACCCGACCACCCCGCCGATCCCGGGCCCGCACGCGCACGGGTATCTCGTGCTCGGGCAGCCGCCGGCCCTCGACGTCACAGGGCTCAGCCCGTCGATCTCGCCGTCGGCAGGCGCGATCGTCTCCACGGCCGACGACGTCGCCGACTTCTACCGCGCGCTGCTCTCCGGCCGCGTGCTGAAGCCGCAGCTCCTCAAGGCGATGCAGACGACGCATGCCCAAGCGAAGTACGACGTCCCCGGGCAGCGGTACGGGCTCGGCCTGATGAGCTACCCGACCTCGTGCGGCGTGGCCTGGGGCCACAACGGCGCCTTCCCCGGCTACCAGACCGTCGCCTTCACCAGTCCCAACGGGAAGCGGCAGGCCGTCATCTGGGTGAACCTCGACCCGAGCTCCGAGACCCCCGCGGCGTACGCGCAGATCTACAAGCTCCTCGACACCGCCTACTGCAGCGCCGGGTAAGTGAAGCTCGGCCGAATCGGCATCCTCTGCGCGGCGGCGGCCCTGGCCGCCGCCGCGCAGGCGGCCGCGAGCCCCGAGCAGCGGCTCGCGGATCGGTACGCGCCGATCGCCGTGCTCAAGGCCCAGAGCGCTCCCTGCGATCGCGGGGGCGAGGGCTGGCGGCCGGTCGCGGTCGACCGCCTGTTCGGCAATCGTGCCGTGCGACTCGTGGGGCCGACCGGCGCGAAGCCGGCACCCACCGCCGCCGACCTCCAGGGCAAGTCGGCCGACGACTACCTCGACTTCCCCGGCAACCCTCTCGACCCGGGCTGCCGGTACGAGCAGGCCGCCCGCCGCATCTTCCGCGGCTCGCCCTCCGTGGCCTACGCGAGGGTCGTCAGCGCCCCGCACCGGATCGCGCTCCAGTACTGGCTCTACTACTACTTCAACGACTTCAACGACAAGCACGAGAGCGACTGGGAGGGGATCCAGCTCTCGTTCGCGGCGGATTCGGCGCGCGAGGCGCTCCGCAAGCGACCGCTCGAGGTCGCGTATGCGCAGCACGAGGGCGGCGAGCTCGCGGCGTGGGACAACCGGAAGCTCGAGCGCGTCGGCACGCACCCGCTCGTCTACGTCGCGTCGGGGTCCCACGCGAGCCACTACTCGAGCGCGCTCTGGCTCGGGCACAGCGCGAGCGAGGGCTGGGGCTGCGAGGACACGCGCGGACCGTCGCGCCGCGTCCCGCTGCACGCGGTGCTCCTGACGAGCCGCCTCGCCTGGCTCGGGTACGAGGGGCGGTGGGGCGAGCGCGGCGACGGCCCCAACACGGGGCCGACCGGGCCGAACACGAAGACCCGCTGGAGGTCGCCTCTCACGTGGCAGGACGGGCTGCGCGGGCGAAGCCTCCAGGTTCCCGCCGCGGTGACGCTCGGCCAGAGCGTCACCGGGGCGTTCTGCGGCGCCG
>DASXBA010000059.1:0-4836 GCA_036406475.1 Thermoleophilaceae bacterium
GATGGCGTCGTTCAGCGCGACCACCGCGAGGCGCGGCGCTTCGGCCGCGACGACCGTCCGCACCACCTCGTTCGCGCCGGCCGGGTTCTTGATCAGGAGGAGCAGCAGCCGCCGGGAGCCGACGTCGATCCGCTCGGCCCGACCGAACGCCGGCGGCGCCGACTCGAGCCCTGCGGCAGCCTCGTCGAGCGGTGTGCCCAGCGCGCGCGCCAACGAGGCAGCAGCCAGGGCGTTGTAGACGTTGTAGAGCCCCGGCAGGCCGATCCGCACGCGGCGAGTGCCTTCCGGGGTGGCGAGATCGAACGAGAGGGCTTCGAGGCCGTGCAGCTCGATCCTGCGCGCCGCGACGTCGAGCGGCGGCCGTCCATGGCCGCAGGCCGGGCAGCGGTAGTCGCCGAGATGCCCCACGTAGGCCGCTGCGTAGACGTAGGGCGTCGCGCAGCGCAGGCAGTACTTCGAGTCGGAGGCATGCTGGAGGGTCGGGCGCGCCTGCGCGGGGTCGTCGATGCCGAAGGTGACGCTGCCCGCACGGGACACGGCGAGGTCGCCGACCTGGGGGTCGTCCGCGTTCGCCACGAGCGTGGTCGCCGCCGGGAGCTCCGTCACAGCCGCCTGCCAGCGTTCGGCGATCTGCTCGAGCTCGCCGTAGCGGTCGAGCTGGTCGCGGAAGAGATTGCCGAGACACACTGCTCGCGGACGGATCCGCCTCGCGACCTCGGGAAAGGCGCCCTCGTCGACCTCGAACAGCCCGAGCTCGGCGTCCCGGGCCTCGATCAGGGTGGAGGCGACACCGGAGACGAGGTTCGCGCCCGAGCCGTTGTGGGCGAGTCGGACGCTCTTTCCGACGATCGAGGCGACGAGCGCGGCCGTCGTGGTCTTTCCGTTGGTCGCCGAGACAACGGCCGTTCCGTGCGGCAGCCGTGCGGCCAGCGTCGAGACCGAGCCGGGGTCGATCGTGGCGAGGATCTTCCCGGGGATCGTGGTGCCGCCGCCGCGGCCGGCCAGGCGCGAGAGCCGCCCGGCGGACCGGGCGAGGGCAAGCTCGAATGCGAGACGCATGGGCGAGCCCAGTCTAGATGCGTCGTCCGATTTTGCATCCCGTCCAATACGCTCTGATCCGTTTTCTCGGCCCGCCTTTGCAAATCGGTCAAGACGCTCTATTCTGTTTGCCCCCATGCCGCGTAAGCGTCCCTACCGGGCGATCACCAGCATCGATCCCGCCGAGCTCGCCGCCTTCCAGGCCGGGATCCGTCGCCGCTATTCGGACGAGGAGATCCTCGAGCAGCTCCGCGACTCGGCGACGCGGCTGGGGCGGTCCCCGACGATGAAGGAGTTCGCCCACGATCCGGCCACGACCGTCCACCCGCAGACCGTGATCGAGCACTTCGGCAGCTGGAACAAGGCGAAGCGCCTGGCGGGGCTGGTTCCACGCCGGTTCGCGACGCGCGAGGAGCTGCTCGGCCTGCTGAAGGAGCTCGGGGAGCGCCTGGGCCGAGTCCCGACCGCGAAGGACGTGGACGCCAACCGGGGCTGGATGCCCTCCAAGTCGCTGTACTGGCACACCTTCGGCTCGCTCACGAACGCGCTCAGGGAGGCCGGGTTCGACGTTCCCGTGGGGGAAGAGCGACTCGAGCGGGCGATCGAGCAGGGCGCCGCGATGGCGGGGCGGCTCGGGCGGCTGCCGAAGTTCAACGACTGGGCGGCCGCGCGCCGCGAGGACGCGACCTTGCTGACCGAGTGGCAGGTCTACCGCATGTTCGACGCGCGCCGCGGAGCCTGGTCGACGTTCCAGTACCTCGTCCGGGAGCGCCTGCGCGAGGACGGCGTGACGGTCGAGCGGGACGGCTCTTTGAAGCCTCAGCCGGAGCCGGGCTAGGCAGCCGCAGCGAGGGCGGCGAGCCGCTGGAGGCAGAAGGCGCCCTCGTGCGGTGCCCGGATGGCCGGCAGCGGGTCGGCCTCGTACGTCGGGTCCGGCCGGAACCGGTCGTGCCGCACGGCCCGCGGCCCTTTCAGCGCGAGCAGCGTGCCCTCGGCGAGCTCCCGTTTGCGCAGGTGGACGCCGGTGTAGCGCTCGGCGATCTCGAGTGCCTCCCCGGTGGAGGCGAAGAAGAGCTCGTGCCGGCTGGTGCCCACCCACAGCGGCCGGCCGACACCGCGCGCGAGGTAGACCAGCTCGGGCTGGCGCTCGTCCAGCCAGGCGGCGGCCATCGAGCCGCGGAACTCCTCGAACCGGCGGGCATCGCTGCCGGTGGCCTCGGCGGTGGCGAAAATGATCTCGGAGTCGACCGTCATCCTCGGCTCCGCGCGCTCGAAGCCGTGTCGCGCCATCAGCTCGTCGTCGTTCAGGATCGTCCCGTTGTGGACGCCGGCGATCGAGCCGTGCCGGACAGGATGGTTGTTCGCGGCGATCTCCGGATGGCCCTTCGTGTAGTCGCGGACGTGCAGGAGCACCTGGTGTGCCTCAGATGGGATCACGATCCGGTCGAGGACGGCGCTGGCGCCGGTGCGCTGTTTGTGCACGGACATCGGTCGCCCCGGGGAGCGAAAGGCGTATCCGACTGCATCGGCGCCGCGCTCGGCGATCGCGGCCAGCAGTGCCTGGGCAGCGCGTGTCCGGTCGACGCTGCTCCGGTGGCTGAGGCTATATCCCGCAATGCCGCACATTGGCCGCTTCCTTGATGGTAGACCGCCCGCCTGGTGACCCCGGTGGCGGGCACAGACACTCAGACGATCGGCAGGGCGGGGAGTTTGTCGAGAACCGGCATCCCTCGATCGGTCGTACTACAGCGAGTGCCTTCGGATGCCGATATCCCTGGTGTGACGGACGACCAGCATTCTTCCGACCCTGCCGGAGACCAGCCGAAGCTCGAGTTGGTGCCGACGCTCGACGAGCCAGACGCCGAGAAGGCGCCCAAGGACAAGTTCGACGAGGCCGGCCCGACGCAGGATCCGCTGAAGCTCTACCTCAGGCAGATCGGCGACGGCCGGCTGCTCACCCCGGCGGAGGAGCGCGAGCTCGCCCAGCGCAAGGACGCCGGGGACGAGGAAGCGAAGCGGCGGTTGATCGAGTCGAACCTGCGCCTGGTCATGTCGATTACCCGGAACTACACGAAGGCCGGCGTGCCGCTCCTCGACCTGATCCAGGAGGGCAATCTCGGCCTGATGCGCGCCGTCGAGAAGTTCGACTGGCGGATGGGCTACAAGCTCTCGACCTATGCCACCTGGTGGATCCGCCAGGCGGTCACCCGCGCGCTGGCCGACCAGGGCCGGACGATCCGACTGCCGGTGCACGTCGCCGAGCAGGAGCGCCGCGTCATGCGCGCCCGCCGGATCCTGACCCAGAAGCTCAATCGTGAGCCGACGCTGCGGGAGATCGCGAAGGAGAGCGGGTTCACCGAGAAGAAGGTGCGCGACCTGCTCGAGCTGATCGAGGACGCGATCAGCCTGGAGGCGCCGGTCGGCGAGGGCGAGAGCGACTACAGCGACCTGATCGAGGACGTGAACGCGGAGCAACCCGAGGAGATGACCGCCCAGGGCATGCGCTCGGAGGAGCTGTCGGATGCGATCACGCGGCTGAATCCCCGCATGCGGCTCGTGATCACGAGGCGGTTCGGCCTGGACGGCCAGCCGCCGAAGACCCTGGAGCAGGTGGGCGCCGAGCTCGGCATCACCCGCGAGCGAGTGCGCCAGCTCGAGGCGAGGGCGCTACGGGAGCTGCGCTCCCAGGCGCCTCAGCTGTACCTGTATCTGCGAACCGCCTAGTGCGCGACCGCTTGGATCTCGCGTAGCGTCGCCAGGCGGCGGAGCGCTTCGACCTCGATCTGCCGGACGCGCTCGCGGGTCAGCCCGAGCCGGCGGCCGATCTCCTCGAGCGTCTTCGGCTCGTAGTCGGAGAGGCCGTAGCGGAGGACGAGCACCTCGCGCTCGCGGTCGGCGAGAGCGCGCAGCGCCGAGGCGAGCGCCTGGCTGCGCAGCGAGAGCTCCACCTGCTCCTCGGGCAAGGGCCCCTCGCCGGCGACGAAGTCTCCGAGGACCGCATCCTCCTGGTCTCCGACCGGCTGATCGAGGCTGGTCGCAGCCCGCGCGGCGGCGCGCACCTCGCGCGCCTGCTGAAGCGGCAGGCTGGCCTCGGTCGCGATCTCCTCGAGCGTCGGCTCACGGCCCAGCTGCGTCCACAGATGGCGCTCGGCGCGGTTCATCTTCTGCAGGCGCTCCACGATGTGGACGGGCATGCGGATCGTGCGCGCCTTGTCCGCCAGCGCGCGCGCAACCGCCTGCCGGATCCACCAGGTGGCGTAGGTGGAGAACTTGTACCCGCGGCGCCAGTCGAACTTCTCGACTGCGCGGATCAGCCCGAGCGTGCCCTCCTGGATCAGGTCGAGGAACGGCAGGCCCTGGTTGCGGTAGTTCTTCGCAATCGAGACGACCAGGCGGAGGTTGGACTGGATCATCCGCTGCTTCGCCTGCATGTCGCCCCGCTCGATCTTCTTGGCGAGCTCGACCTCCTGTGCGGCGGTCAGCAGCGGGTGGCGCCCGGTCTCCCGGAGGAAGAGCTGGAGCGCATCGGTGGTCGATTCGAGCGTCGGCGCCGGGGGTGGGGGAGCCGGCTCGCGCTCACGGCTCGCGTCCTCCACCACGTCGATCCCGCGCTCCTCGAACATCCGGTAGACGGCGTCCACCTCGAGCGGGTCGAGCCCGTGCGGCTCGAGCACCTCGAGCAGCTGCGTCGCGTTGACGGAGCCCGCGACCTCCGCGGCCTCGAGGAGCTGAACGACCTCCTCTGTCTGGACGATGCTGTCGATCGTGGCTATCGATGCTTCCAACATGATCCGGGCA
>DASXBA010000060.1:0-4623 GCA_036406475.1 Thermoleophilaceae bacterium
AGCTGCTCGAGACGCTCGTGACGCTGGCCGAGATCCAGGAGCTCAAGGCCAACCCGAGCGCCGAGGCCTCGGGCGTGGTGATCGAGTCGCGGCTGGATCCCGGCCGCGGCCCCGTCGTCACCCTCCTGATCCAGCGCGGTCGCATGAAGGTCGGAGATGCCCTCGTCGCCGGGGAGCACGCCGGCCGCGCCCGCGCGATGAACGACTTCCGGGGCGAGCGCGTCAAGCAGGCGACTCCCGGCATGCCGGTAGAGGTACTCGGCTTCGACGGCGTGCCCGAGGCAGGCGAGACCTTCCGCGTGGTGGCCAACGAGCGCGAGGCGCGCCGCCTGGCCGGCGAGCGCGCGAACCGGCTCAAGACCGAGGCGCTCGCGCGCCGCGCCGGCGTGAGGGTGTCGCTCGAGGACGTCATGGCCCGCGCGCAGGAGGGCACCGTCGAGCTGGCGCTGATCCTCAAGGCGGACGTGGCCGGCTCGCTCGAGGCGCTGATCGACGAGATCGCCAAGCTCCCGCAGGAGCGCGTCACCGTCAACGTGATCCACGACGGCGTGGGCGGCATCAACGAGTCCGACGTGATGCTGGCGGCGGCGTCCGACGCGATCATCATCGGCTTCAACGTGCGCCCCGTGGGCAACGCCAACCAGGTTGCGCAGCAGGAGGGCGTCGAGATCCGCACCTACTCGGTCATCTACAAGGTGATCGAGGACCTCCGCGACGCCATGGAGGGCATGCTCGAGCCGGAAGAGGTCGAGGAGACGATCGCCAACGTCGAGGTCCGCGCGACCTTCAAGGCCTCCCGCGTCGGCACGATCGCCGGCTGCTACGTGGTGGACGGCACGGTGCGCCGCGGCGCCCAGACCCGGCTCGTCCGCGACGGCACCGTCGTCTACGACGGCCGCATCGGCTCCCTGCGCCGCTTCAAGGACGACGTCCGCGAGGTCGCGTCCGGAATGGAGTGCGGCATCGTCCTGGAGAACTTCGCGGACATCAAGGAAGGGGATGCGCTCGAGGTGTATGAGACGAAGAAGGTGGAGCAGACGTTGGCGTAGGGCGCAGTCTCTAGTCGCTAGTCGCTAGGGCTGGAACCCGATTTCCTAGCGACTAACGCCTAGCGACTCATGAGCTTCATCTGCCTCCTCGAAATCCACCTGCACTTCCCGAACAACGGGAGCCTCAAGGGCAAGCGCAAGGAGCTCCAGACGCTCAAGGCGCAGCTTCACAAGCGCTTCGGGGCGGCGGTGTCGGAGACCGACCATCACGATCTGTGGCAGCGGGCCACGGTCTCCGCCGCGCTCGTGGGCCCACGGCACGGGCCGCTCACCGACGCGGCCGCGAGTCTCGAGCGTTACGTGATGGGGATGTTTCCCGACGGGGTGAGGGTGGAACGAGCACTGGTGTCGGGCGAAGAGCTCCTGGGTGACTAGGATGGCCTCGGACCGCATGCGCCGGGTGAACGAGGCCGTACGGGAGGTTCTCTCCGCGCGCCTGGCAGAAGGACTCAAGGACCCGCGAATAGGATTCGTGACTGTGACCGCTGTAGAGACAAGCCCAGACCTGCGCCACGCTCGCGTGTACGTGAGCGTGCTCGGTGACGATGCCGAGCGCGAGCGGACGCTCGCCGGCCTTGGCTCCTCACACGGGCTGCTCCAGGCGGAGATCGCCCGCGAGCTCAGAATGAAGCGCACGCCCACCCTCGACTTCGTCTACGACGAGTCGATCGACCGCGGCATGCGAATCACGGAGCTGCTCGACAAGGGCGACGAGGCTTGAGCACGGTCGCCACAGCCGCACACGAGCAGGTCCTGGCCGAGCTTCGTGAGGCCGACAAGCTCCTCCTCACGACGCACGAGAACCCGGACGGAGACGCGCTCGGTTCCCTGCTCGCCATGCATCTGATCCTGGTGCAGCTGGGCAAGGACTCGGTCATGTACATGTCGCCGGACGAGTTCCCGCTGCCGTCCGAGTACCAGACGTTCAGGTTCGACGGCCTCCTCGGAGCGGCGCCGGACGACGTGGCCGAGCGAACGATCGTCTTCCTCGACTGCGGCAACATCGACCGAATGCCGGTCGACTTCCTCAAGCAGGACGGGCTGCACGTGCTCAACATCGACCACCACCACGACAACACCAACTTCGGCACCGTGAACCTGGTGGTGGGGGACGCCTCCTGCACCGCCGAGATCGTCCACGACCTGGCCAAGGACCTGGGTGCGGAGATCACGCTGCCGATCGCGGACTCGCTCTACGTCGCGCTCGTGACCGACACAGGCCGCTTCATGTACGAGAACACCACGCCGCGGGCCCACGTCATGGCCGCGGAGCTGATCCAGGCAGGGGTCGCGCCGCACGACGTCTACCGCCGGCTCTACGAGGACCTGCCGTTCTCGCGTCTCGAGCTCCTCTCGCGCGCGCTTTCGAGCGTCGAGCGCCACGACGGCGGCGCGATCACGGTCGGACACCTCACCAAGGCCGACTTCGAGGAGACCCAGGCGGTCGAGACCGACTCCGAGGGCATCGTCGACCACATGCGCGCGGTCGAGGGGACGGCCGTGGCCGTCCTCGTCCGCGAGCTGCTCGCCGACGAGCGCGCCGGCCTGCGCAAGGTCAGCCTGCGCGCCACCGACGGCCGCGTCGACGTGTCCGCGATCGCCCGGGCCATGAGCGGCGGCGGCCACAGGCAGGCCGCCGGCTTCACCACCGAGCTCCCGTACGAGGAGCTCATCGAGACGCTGCGCAAGGAGATCGCGGCGCAGCTCCACGCTTGACCGCCGGCCCCGGCGTCCTCCTCTACCCGAAGTCGTCCGGAAAGACCTCGCACGACGTCGTGGCGGAGGTGCGCCGCCGCTTCCCGCGCGGCACGAAGACCGGGCACGCCGGCACGCTCGACCCGTTCGCCACCGGATTGCTGCTGGTGCTGGTCGGGCAGGCCACGCGGGCGCAGCGCTTCCTCATGGAGCTGCCGAAGACCTATCGGGCCGTCGCGCGGCTCGGCTGGACCTCGGACACGGGCGACCGCGACGGCCGGCTCGAGGAGACGGGGCGGGTGCCGGACGAGCTGGTCCTGCCCAGCGGCGACCTGATGCAGCGGCCGCCCGCCTACTCGGCGCTCAAGGTGGGCGGGAAGCGAGCGTACGAGCTGGCCCGGAGCGGGGAGGAGGTGGAGCTCGCCGAGCGCCCGGTGACCGTCCACCGCTTCGAGCTCCTCTGGCGCGAGGACGATCGCTGCGGGCTCCTGATCGAGTGCTCCTCGGGCACCTACGTCCGCAGCCTCGTGGCCGACCTCGGCGACGCCTACTGCGAGGAGCTCGAGCGCACGGCGATCGGGCCCTTCCGGCTGGAAAACGCCGATCCGGAGCGGCTCGTCGCCCTTGGCGAGGCACTGGCGTTCCTGCCGGAGCGCCCGCTCGACGACGGGGAGGCGATTGCGGTGGGCCACGGCCGGCGGCTTCCCGCTGCCGGCGAGGCGGGCCCCGTCCGGCTCACCCACGACGGCGAGCTCGTGGCCGTCGGCGAGCCACACGGCGAGGAGCTGCACCCGGCCGTAGTGTTCGCCCCCCGATGAAGGTCACGTCGCTACCGGACGCCGAGCCGCGCCCGCGCAGGCTCGCCATTGGCACCTTCGACGGCGTCCACCTCGGCCACCGCGAGGTGATCCGCGGCGCTGACACGGTGCTCACCTTCGATCCTCACCCGCTGGCGGTGATCCACCCCGAGGCGCTGCCCAAGCTGATCACGCCGCATTCGGTCAAGCGCGACCTGATCGCCGGATTGGGGGTGGAGGAGCTCGTGACCGTCCCGTTCGACCGCGACTTCGCGAGCCACAGCGCCGACTGGTTCGTCGACGAGGTGCTCGTCCGCCAGCTGGGCGCCACCCACGTGTCGGTGGGGGAGAACTTCCGCTTCGGCAAGGGCGCCAAGGGCGACCACGAGCTCCTCACCGCCCACGACGAGTTCGAGACCCGCGTCGTCCCGCTCGTGGAGGTGGGCGGCGAGACGATCTCATCCACCCAGATCCGCGGCCTGCTGGCGGCGGGCGAGGTGCGCAAGGCCGCCGACTTCCTGGGCGGGCCGTTCCTGCTCGAGGGCGAGGTGGTGGCCGGTGACCAGCGCGGCCGCGAGCTCGGCGTGCCCACCGCGAACGTCGTGCCCGACGACCGCTACGCGTTTCCCGGCCACGGCATCTACGCCGCCTGGGCCCACGGCCATCCCGCCGCCGTGAGCGTGGGCGTGGCGCCGACCTTCGAGACCGGCCGCGGCGTCCTGATAGAGGCGCACCTGATCGACTTCGACGGCGACCTGTATGGCGAGACGCTGAGGATCGCGTTCGTGGAGAGGTTGAGGGGAGAGAAGCGCTTCGACTCGGCGGAGGCGCTGAAGGCGCAGATGGCGAAGGACATCGAACAGGCAAGGTCGCTAGTCGCTAGTCGCTAGGGCTTGAGCTCGAACTCCTAGCGACTAGCGCCTAGGGACTAGCAACTCTGACGTTGCTACGGTTTCGCACCGCACATGACGCTCACAGCAGACGCAAAGCGCGAGATCGTCGATAAGCACGGCAAGGCACCGGGCGACACCGGCTCGACCGAGGTCCAGGTCGCGCTGATGACCGCTCGCATCAACGAGCTG